>JAHEMU010000140.1 GCA_024643485.1 Cytophagales bacterium | reverse complement strand
GACAATCGATTCTGTTCCTACCGGAACTTTTATCCCTGGTTCTATGAAATATATTTTATTATTAATACCAATGGATATATCATGCTCTTCTTTGGGGTAATAGTTTACCATTGTTAATAAATTCCCCTCTTTCAAATCGAATGTTTGTTTAAACGCATTGGTTTTTGACTGAGTATAATTTAGCTGGTAACCATAATTTGAAAAAGAAGCGGTAGCTAACCCGTTAAGTTGATTGCTGATTCTCCCTTTCCACGATAGAGAGCCATTGGCATTATGATAACTGTAATCCGAAAAAGAAAACAGGGTGTCGGACGGGAGTCGAAATTTATCATTGCTAAAATAAGCAGAAGCGGTAATAAAATTTTCTTTTTTAAGCTGGTGATCATAGCGGATGCTAGCATCGTAAAATGAAACCTTATTTTCTTTGAAATTTGCATTTTCCACCCGTTTCAGCACCCAATTGGAGTAGGTAGATCGAACCCCAATTAAAAGACCAGCCTTATCTTTAATAACAGGGACATCGAAAGTTAGTCGGGAGGTAATGGGCGATATTCCACCTCTTGCTTCAAATTTTGTGGTGGAGGCCTTTTTTGAAGTAACATCCAAAACAGCTGATAATCGACTATCATATTTTACCGGGATACTCCCTTTGTAAATCTGTAAATCTTCAATGATATCAGAGTTAAAAATGGAGAAAAAACCGAAAAAGTGGGAAGTATTATAAACGGTAGCTCCGTTGAGCAACATCAAATTTTGATCTGATTTCCCCCCTCTTATATTTAGTCCGGAAGCACCTTCTCCGATGGTCTGAATTCCAGGAAGAGTGGTCGCAATTTTAATGATATCCCGTTCTCCTAAAACGACAGGCATATTTTTAGATTCGGACACATTAATTTTTGAAATGCCCATCTGGCTTCCCTTTATATTGGCGTCTCTATCAGAGCTGATGGTTACTTCTTGAAGTGATAAAATATCCTCATTCATCATCACATCTAACCTTCCATTGGTATACATAATTAAATTTCTGGAAGTAGTTTTCATTCCTAGATATTGGTAAAAAAGTTGAATTTTTCCGTTGGGTAGGGTAAGTGAATAAAAGCCATTTTCATCTGAAGTAGTAGATAATTTTCCACCTTCAGAAAAGATAAAAGCCCCTGCGACAGGTTCCTCTGTTTCTGCGTTTTTTATATAACCTGCTAACAGTGATTTTCCACCAGAAACCATGTTTTTACGAATACCTATTTCAATGGTTCTATTTTCAATTTCGATTTGATTGGATCGATTGCTTAAATATTCTCGTTCGAAAACCATCCCTTTTTCGGAACTCTCTACAGAGTTTTGGCCCTTTTGAGAGCTTGCAATTTCTGGATTTTCAATAATCTTGATGTTGTTAGTTAAATACACCCGATCACCTTGAATGAAATAATTTAAAGGAGTGTTTTTAAAAATGGTTTCCAATGATTCTTCAAGGGATACATTCTCAAGCTTACCGGTAAAGTGCAAATCATCTACCCACGATTCCTTATAAAAGAAGCGTATATTAAATTGGCCTTCACAATAATTTAGAACCTCACTAATGGGTTGTTTTTGAAAATTAATATTTCCTGAACGAGCAGTATTTTGTGCTTGACCTATCGAGACCATGTTAAGGAAAATGAAACCTAGTATAAATCCTCTCAATTTGCTATGCCATTTTCGTTACAGAAATCAATCACCAAACCTAAATCAAACATGGAAGGTTCGTTCACTTTTAATCCATTTTGCCGGATAAAACGCCTTATTTCGGTTTTCTTTTCAGGAAATATAGAGTATAGAGTCGTTTTTCCTCTAAAAACAATAACATCATCTTGGTATATCAATAGGGCTGAATTGATCTTTTCAAAGTAAGACGAGGTGCTTGCAATTAATTTTTTTCTCCTATGAACAAATAGCTCGAGGGCATTCCCTTCTCGAATTACTTCATAATATCTTCCAAAACCCAACGATTTTTGTTTGAAGTGCTGATTATTTATCCAAAATTCGGAAATGTTATTTTGATTTGGAAGAATAATTTGATCAGGAAGAAATTGGATATTCGGAGATCGAAAAATAACGACATCCTCTTCTAAATTGTACATCATCTCCATGTTATTATACAATTGATTCCGATAAATGATGTCAGATTTAAGCCATTTATCAGTTGATAAATAAGCGTGATCGCCTATTATTTTCCGCGTAAAATGATAGTATTGGCCATTTAAAAAACCAGTATTGACTATATCCAATTGTGAATCAAACCAGTTTAAATTTTCAGACCCCAAATCCAACCCCTGCGTATTCACCTGGGCTTTAAGTGATATAGAAAGTATTCCAATAAATAGAAAAGATAAAATCGATCGTAGCACAATAGTTGTATTTGACTGATAAACTTAGTGACAAAAGTTTATTTAAAATGAATTAAAGGACATTTTTATTGAATTTTTAATTCATCGGCAAATAACCATGCTAATTGGTCATGACCCGGATGCCAATCGGGGCAATTTTGAATTTTTTGAATTTTAACTTTGATATATTTCAATTCTTTTTTTACCTCAATTTTAGCTTCTATAACGGAGGCATCGCCTATCTGTGAGGGGGTATCAAAATGAAGGCTTCCTAAAAGTTCGTATTGTTTGCCATCGATGGATCCAAAGAATGAGACATTTTCAGGACCGAAAATCCATGAAGCGGTGTTTTCAAGAAACGATACTGATAAAGTATTAATCCGGGTTAAAATTTCTAATTCGACAGTAAAATCCGGATTGTATTCTCTAAATCCTTGCCAATGGAGAGTTAGGTTTTCTATACTACCTAAATGGCCATCGGTGAGGGATTGTTCACCATTGGCGGGATAACGTATACTATAAGGAGTGTCATAATGGACTTTTTTATTTAATCCAAGATGTTTTATGGGTGGCCGATTTGAAGTTACCAAATCAATTTGACCAATTTTACGTCGATTTTTTCCTTCATTCTCTGTAATAAAGTCTCCCAAATCTTCTCTTGCGTTTACGACCAGTTTCATTAATTCCTTATACATATCAGGGTACAATTCAAGCACATTATATTCCTCGCCGGGGTCTCTTCTTAAATCGTACAGTGCTAATTCCGTAAAAACAGAAGGAGCTAACCCTGGAAATCCATTCGCCCCAGGGAGTTGGCCTTCATACGTTCTGTGATGATGGGGGAGCACTAACTTCCAATTATCTTTTCGTACTGCTTCAAGGTCGTTATAATTATAATAATATAACAATTCATTGCGCGGATTAGCGTTTACATCTCCTTTTAAAATAGACGAAATATCTACTCCGTCGATTTTATTTTCAGGAAGTGGCACCTCAATTAAGCTGGCAATCGTCGGGAAAAGATCGATGGTAGCACTAAGTTGACTAGACGTAATTCCCTTCCCAATATTAGTGGGCCATTGAATGATGCAAGGCACTCGTTGACCTCCCTCAAAGCTAGTTCCTTTTCCCTCGCGCAACCCACCAGTTGAACCGGCGTGGTTTCCATAATTTAACCAGGGACCATTATCTGAGGTGAAAATCACGATGGTATTTTCATAAATACCGCTATTTTTCAACTCTTGAATTATTTCGCCCACTGACCAATCAATTTCTGAAACGACATCTCCATATAAGCCCTGTTCACTTTTCCCTTTAAAATTTTCAGAAGCGCCTAGTGGAACATGTGGCATGGAATGAGGTAAATATAGAAGAAACGGGTTGCTTTTATTTTTTTGAATAAATTGAAGCGCCTTCTCCGTATATGTTTTGGTCAATTGGTCCTGATCTTCCAGTGTTTCAATGTATTTTACTACCTCATTTCCTTCATAAAATGGCAAGGGAGGGTAGGAAGATTTTCTGTGCATCGAATCTAACGGTTTTCCATCGTACCCAACGGGCCACATGTCATTTGAATAAGGTAAACCGGCAAATTCATCAAAGCCATTTTGTAGTGGTAAAAAAGGCGCTAGATGTCCAAGATGCCATTTCCCAAAAACCCCTGTAGCATATCCTTTTTGTTTTACCAGCTCCGCTAAAGTCATTTCATCTGGATTTATTCCCACTTTTGCATTGTGATTATAAGCCCCTGAAATACCAATTCTATTTGGGTAACATCCCGTTAGTAAACCAGCTCTGCTAGCGCTGCAAACCGCTTGAACTGCATAAAAATGAGTAAGGGTAAGTCCATTTGCACCCATTTTGTCAATATTCGGCGTTTCATAACCTGTGGCGCCAAAAGATGTGATATCGCCGTATCCTAAATCATCTGCAAAAATGATTACAATGTTGGGTAAAACAGGTTTCTCTGATTCTTTACAACCTTGAAAAAGCAAAGAGAACAAAAGGATAGTAAATAGTTTTTTCATGGTAGAAAGAATTTTAATTCATCTTTTGTCGGGATTCTACAAATGTTTCTTTTTCCAAAAATGGCCAATCGATTTTTCGAGACAAACAAGTAAAGGGAATCAGCCCAAGAAGTGGGTAAAATTTCGCCGATTAATAAGATTTTCCACGCCCCACCCAATATTTTGATAAGTTGAAAAACGGCTGCCGATTTTATGAATAAATTGCCTTTGTGATATAAAACGATTGTTTGTAAAGATTCGATTTCTTCTTTATTTAAAACGTTCAAAGCCGTTTCTCCCTGAAGGGGTGAGTAGGTAAAAACATTTTTTTTATCCAATCTTAAAAGCATATTCACTATTCGGTTACATAAGCCACAATATCCATCAAAAAATACGATTGTTAGGTTGCTTAAATTTGGTGGAATCATGCAATAATAGCCTATAGATTAACAAATCCTTTTTTCTTTTGAATTTGGATTTTCAATTATCTAAGGTAATGATTTATCCCTTAAGGAAGATAAATCAAGTATTAAAAATATAGGAGTCCCATCTGTGTAAAATTAACCAAAATTGGGTGCATATTAACCGAAATTTACTAATTTGGCGGCACCAATTTTAACCGATATGTCAAAAGAAATAATACTTAAACAAGTAGAAGCCCGAAACCCCGGTGAGATGGAATTTCATCAGGCGGTAACAGAGGTATACGAATCCATTAAACCAGTTCTTGATCAGAATGAAAAGTACCGAAAGTTCAAGGTTTTTGAACGGATGGTGGAGCCAGAGCGCGCACTATATTTTCGAGTTGCTTGGGAAAATGATAAAGGCGAGGTACAGGTAAACCGCGGATTTAGAATTCAGATGAACAGTGCAATTGGACCTTATAAAGGAGGATTGAGATTTCACCCATCTGTTAATATAAGTATCTTAAAATTTTTAGCCTTTGAGCAAGTGTTTAAAAATGCGCTCACAGGCTTGCCACTAGGTGGAGGAAAAGGAGGGTCTGATTTTGATCCGAAAGGGAAGTCCGACGCGGAGGTGATGCGTTTTTGTCAATCCTTTATGTTGGAACTAAATCGTCATATTGGCCATAGAACGGATATTCCAGCTGGAGATATTGGAGTAGGTGGCCGTGAAATAGGGTATCTTTTCGGTGCATTTAAGAAAATTCAAAATGAGTTTACAGGTGTATTAACAGGTAAGGGAATTGAATGGGGAGGAAGTTTGATTAGGCCAGAAGCTACAGGTTATGGTTTGGTTTACTTTGCTAAAAATATGCTTGAAACAAAGAAAAAAGCATTGAAAGGTATGAAATGCTTAGTTTCTGGCTCGGGTAATGTGGCCCAATTTGCCATTGAAAAATTAATCCAATCGGGAGCTGTTCCTATGACAGCCTCTGATTCTTCAGGATATATTTTTGACGAAGGCGGAATTACACAGGAAAAACTGGATTTTATCAAAGACCTTAAAAATAATCGCAGAGGCAGAATTTCTGAATATGCAGATAAATTTAAATCAGCGGTATTTACTCCTGTAGAGGAAGGGGCAACTTCAAATCCTCTTTGGTCACACAAAGCCGACTGCGCTTTTCCGTGTGCTACTCAAAACGAAGTTAACGGTGAAGATGCTTCACATATGGCAAAAAATGGGGTGTTGTTACTTGCCGAAGGTGCTAATATGCCTTGTGATCCTGATGCAATCAATACTTTATTGGAAAATCATATCATGTACGCTCCAGGAAAAGCATCTAACGCCGGTGGGGTAGCAACTTCAGGACTCGAAATGGTTCAAAACTTTAGTGGAATGTCTTGGACTAGCGAAGAAGTTGATCAAAAGCTTCAAGGTATCATGAAAAACATTCACGATAACTGCTTAAAAGCTGCCGAAAAATACGGGTTTGGAAATAACTATATGGCAGGAGCCAATATTGCGGGTTTTGTAAAAGTTGCTGATAGCATGATTGCCCAAGGAATGTACTAACGGGCGCTATTATGTTGTTTTAATCGAACACTGATAAATCCGCCTATAAACACCCATAAACCGAGTAAGATTAGTGGATATAACGCTTTGCCGTTGTGACCGCTAATCTTACTTTCATTTTCATCAGCTGAAATAGAAGGTTCAGACGCGTTCACTATTTGAGAATCCGCAGATATAGATGAGAGTCCATCTTCAACAATCTCCGTACTTGTTTTCAGAGCTTTTTTTCCAGTATCCATCGAAAATAAACTCATCGTTCCCATTACCAACACCACTAATAACAATATTATCCTCATCTGCTTCATCTTCCTCGTTGTTAAATTTATCGATAGACAAAATTACTACTTTGTTGGAAAGTGTAAATTCATTTAATGTAACATTTCTTACATTAGTTTGTAAAAAGAGCATACAGAAGGAAGTAAATTTCAGAATTTCAATTTAGTACATCGTTGTGTGGGAAAAATACAATATTATTGTTCAGTAACTGATAAATACAATATTGTAATAAATCTTATAAAATATATAATTATAATAATTGGTTGTAACGTTGGGGCTTCTTATAGTGGATATTTAGTATTCGAAATGGTAAATTTCTCATTAAAGGCACCAAAAAATTTGCAATAAATTGATGTCCGTCAATTAATTTTAATACTGGTTTGAAAATCTT
>JAHEMU010000139.1 GCA_024643485.1 Cytophagales bacterium | reverse complement strand
GTACAATATAGGGAATAATAATACAGTGGAGCTAATGGATTTTATTACTGAAATCGAGAAGCAAACTGGAAAAGAAGCGAAAAAGAATATGTTACCCATCCAACCGGGAGACGTATCTGCTACATGGGCTGATGTACAAGATTTAATTAATGATTTGGACTACAAACCAAATACTTCAATTGGATATGGCATTGAGCAATTTATTAATTGGTACAAATCTTATTATGATATAAAATAATGCATTCATTTTCATTCAATCTAAATCAAGACATTACTGTCGGAGGTGAAAGACCTTTGTTAATGTCAGGTCCTTGTGTCATTGAGTCTGCAGACCTTTGCTTAGAAGTGGCCACGAAAGTAAAAGCTATTTGCGATGAGCTTAATTTCGATTATGTTTTTAAAGCTTCATTTGATAAAGCTAACCGAACTTCCGTGGATTCATTTCGCGGACCGGGTTTAACTGAAGGTGTGAAGATACTTCAGATGATTAAGGAAAAAGTGGGCGTTCCAGTGGTAACTGACATTCACGAAACAGCTCAAATTGGACCCGTAGGTGAAGTGGTGGATGTAATGCAAATCCCTGCATTCTTGTGTCGTCAAACAGATCTATTGGTTGCAGCAGGAAACTCTGGCTGTACCATTAATATTAAAAAAGGTCAGTTTATGGCAGCAAGTGATATGCAATACGCTGTTAATAAAGTAAAATCTACTGGCAATAATAAAATCATATTAACGGAAAGAGGTGCTTCCTTTGGATATCATACGTTAGTTGTTGATTACAGATCGCTTCCCCAAATGAGAGCGTTTGCTCCAGTAGTTTTTGATGTGACCCACTCTGTTCAGCAACCCGGTGGCGCAGGTGGAAAAAGTGGAGGACAACGAGAGTATGCAATTTATTTAGCCAAGGCTGCTGCTGCGGTTGGAGTGGACGGATTCTTTATAGAAACACATCCAGATCCATCAAAAGCATTGAGTGATGGCCCTAATATGGTGCCTTTACACGAATTGGAAAATTTCTTGCATGAAGTGAAAGCCCATTGGTTGGTGAATCAAATCCAATTTGAAGAAGATTAATAATTAGAAAAGCAGAAGGATATAATATTGGCCCCCATTCTTAAAGCTTCTAGGCGGATAGGATAGGGGTCATTGTAAATTTGTTGATCCTCCCATCCATTTCCGAGGTCAGATTCATACGAATAATAACAGACCAAGCGGCCTTCATAAATCAACCCAAAGCCTTGAGCAGGCTTGCCGTCGTGCTCGTGGATTTTTGGCAAACCGGAATTGAAATTGAATTTTTGGTGATAAATTGGGTGATTAAATGGAAGTTCTACAAATTCCAAAGACGGAAATACTTTTTTCATTTCCAACCGGATGAAATTATCCAATCCATAGTTGTCGTCGATGTGTAAAAAACCCCCACCAATTAGATAATTTCGCAAATTCTCAGATTCTTTATCTGTAAAAACTACATTTCCGTGACCAGTTAAGTATACGTAGGGATACAAGAACAAATCTGAACTCCCAACTTCTACAACTTCTTCTTTTGGATTAATTTGAGTGTTAAGTTGCTGATTTGCGAAATTGATAAGATTGGGAAGGGCGGTTTTATTGGCATACCAATCACCGCCACCCCCGTATTTAAGTTTAGCTATTTTTAATTGATATTGTGCAGAGACTTGAAGACCCAAAAACATTAATATCAATATAAAAGAAGCCCTTTTCATTATAATGCTGATGCATTTCCTTGATCGGCATTTTTGGCATTTACGAAATTTTCGATTTTACCTATCTCCTGATCAATAGTCCACAATCCCATTCCTTCTTCTCCTATGATATCAAATAGTTCAACTGCTCGTCTTGCTAGTGTTTCTTCCTCTCTTTGCTCGGTAACATACCATTGTAAAAAGTGAAAGGTTGCAAAATCTTTGATGGTGAAACAATGATCCACAATATCATTTATTGAGCGAGTAACGTGAATTTCGTGCTCTAAAATCAATTGAAATACTTCTCTAAGGCTAGAGAATTGATGTCGGATATTAGTCACTTCCGGCTGAAGCGCATGACCACCCGCATCATTAATATAATGGAATAATTTAAGCATGTGCATGCGTTCTTCTTCTGAATGCCGATATAAAAAGTCTGCACTGTTGCTATAACCCTTCATTTCACACCATGAAGCCATACTAAGATAATATGCGGAAGAAGAACCCTCTAGATCTATTTGCTTATTTAATAAATGTTCCGTTTCCTCAGTGAGTGAACGGGATGGGGTAACGATTTGATTTTTCATAAAAATGATTAAGATTTTGTCAAATATACGATTTAACGAAGATTAATATGACAATTGTTGGGGTAATTCATGTCAAATCTCATGTAAATTTTATTTGGATTAATTCTAAATAAGAAATACCTTGCGGCGTTATTTAAAATCATTCTAAATAAAATATGTTTATGAAAGCGGGTATATTAACTACCATATTTATGTTAGGAGTTGTCATTTTTTCCAGCGCACAGGTTATTACTGTGGACAGTGCTTCCTTTGATCCTTTATATTCTACCACAGCATTACAGTTGAGTAAAAAGTCTGAGAATTTAACCATTGGGGCTTATGCGGAGATAGATTACAATCAACCAATAAAAAAGGATACCAGATCTAATGGTCTTTTGGATGTGCATCGAATGGTAACTTTGATTGGATATAGGTTTAATGATAAGTTACAATTTTCCTCAGAAATTGAATACGAACATGTAAAGGAACTGTATGTTGAACAAGCATTTATAAATTACAATTTTAATACATTGGTCAATGTTCGGGGTGGATTAATGCTAGTTCCAATGGGGATTATTAATGAATTTCATGAACCTACTACTTTTAATGGGGTAGAACGACCAGAAGTAGATGGTAAGATTGTACCAACTACCTGGAGGGAAATGGGGATTGGAATCACTGGTAATTTTTCCTCTTTATCTCTAAAATATCAAGCGTATATTTTCAATGGGTTTGCTAGTTATAACGGTCAAGGGTTATTAAATGGGAAAGATGGATTGAGAAAAGGCAGACAAAAGGGAGCTGAATCTTTCGTGAGTAGCCCTAATTTTAGTTTCAAATTCGATTATTATGGCGTCCCTGGGTTGAAAATTGGGGCGGCATCCTATGTTGGAAAAACTCAATCATCTTTATATGATAATTTAGATATTAACGACAATTTTGCAGTTTCCACCGCTGATTCAAGTGTGGTAAATGTCGCAATGTCTGGTATGGATTTTCGATATAAAAAGGGCCCATTTAGTGCTAGAGGTCAGTATATTTTGACCTATTTAGGGAATACAGTACAATATAATGGCTTTACAGGTAGTGATCTTGGCAATAAAATGACTGGGTATTACGTGGAAGGTGGCTACGATTTGATTTCAATGTTTGAAGTTCAAACGGATAAGAAATTAGTAGCGTTCATTCGGTATGAAAATTTTGACACTCAGAATTCGGTAGATGAAAATACTGTTAAAGACATTAATAACAACAGAAGTACGATTAC
The DNA here is from genome assembly GCA_024643485.1 of Cytophagales bacterium. GTDB lineage: Bacteria > Bacteroidota > Bacteroidia > Cytophagales > Cyclobacteriaceae > JAHEMU01. The sequence goes on along the minus strand of JAHEMU010000139.1, from coordinate 3,479 downwards.
CTCAGGGCTTTCATTCACCATGGCTCCAGGGGCTGTTCTTAAAGGAGACTTTCAATTTAAGTCTAACCAAGCAGGAGTTAATTATCAGCAATTGAATTTAGGAATTGGAATTTGGTTTTGATATGAAAACATTGATGTTAACCTTGATATTATTCACAAGTTTTGGATTTCAATCGGATTTCCAATTATCAAAAAGTGCAATTAAAAAGATTAATCATTCCATAGAAGAAATATGGAACGGTTCAGAAATTACTAGGGAGCTTATTCAAGATAATAAATACCATATTGAGAAGTTAAGTTTAAACCATAAAATAGTCGGATTTATGGTGGTAGGACAAGCGCCAAGTAAATTTATGCAGTTTGATTACATGATCATATATAACGAAAACATGGAAATCATGGAAAGCCAAATCTTAGTTTATCGCGAAGAATATGGAGGAGAAATAAGCAGTAAAAGATGGTTACGTCAATTTGTAGGTTTAAATAATCAATCTGAAATGAAGTTAAGTAGTGACATAGTGGGTATAAGTGGCGCTACGATCAGTTGTAACTCAGCAACAGTTTCCTTTAAACAAGCTACTTCGCACATGACAAGGAAATTTAATATTAATTGAAAAACATGTATTATAATTTGACAGAGGCTCCCAAGTCTTTCAGGGTATTTTTAATGGTATTTTCAACTGTATTATCCATAGGATTCTTCAGTGGTGTTATGTTTGTCAAACATCAAAGTCAATTTTCCCCCAAAGAAATAGAGGAAAACATGATTGGAAATGATTTGGATGAGGAAGCGACCACTTTGAAATTCAAAAAACCATTGGGAGAATTATTAACAACAATCCATGGTCACATACTATCATTTTCGCTTATTTTCTTCGCTGTCGGAGTGTTAATTTATGGGTTACCCATTAATAAATATTTAAAATCTTTTTTAATTATTGAGCCTTTTTTTAGTGTATTGATCACATTTGGGGGAATGTATCTTCTGTGGATAGGGATTTCATGGTTCAAATTTTTAATCATTATTTCGGGGATATTTATGAGCGTCACCATGTCAATAAATTACCTCTTACTGTTGTACTGGTTAATATTTAATAAGATTAAGAAGAAGTAATTAACCCTTTAAAATTAGCATGAGCTAAAGCAAATTTGATTTCATCGTAACTGAATTCGTCCCCTAAAGTTTCCTTTAATTCCTTTAGCTTTATTTCTTTTTGTTCTTTTGCAAGATTTATAATGATATCTTCTTTCTCTTTCTCTAAAAAATGATTGGAAGGGATTTTCCCTTTTAAAACCCAATGAATTAGATGACTTGTGATAGTTCCTTCTGACAATTCACGCTCAACTGCAATTTCTTTAATACTTAATCCTTGTTCAAAAAAGGATAAACTGATTTCCTTCGTGTCTTGTTTACTTGTGCTTTCGAAATGATTGGACGAAGATTGATTGGAAATTTCTTTCTGAATGAATTCCCTCTGATTCGGGATTTCACCAAAGGATAAGAAATTGAAAAATTGTTTTAAGGTGCTTGACTTTTTTAGTTCTGCCTGTAATAACCCATTAAATTGATTGAAGACTTTCGCGTTTTCCCTCTTTTTAAAAAAGGGACGCACAGCAAAGTTAAGTTCTTCTAAGTCATGTATACATTGCTTGACTGTTTGATGTAGAACAAGTTCCATTTCTTCAAAGATTAATTGTTGTTGTTGAATGGAATCAGCGGAATCAGTAGATATTTTAAATAATTTGGAATGACAATTATTTAGTATTGAAGAAAGATTATTGAGCTTGGATGTCAGGTTGTCGTGCCAATTGAGCAATGGCTTAATAAACTCTTCTTCACCTGAACGCACTACACGTTTTAAAGAAAACTGATTAAATTTCAATAAACCACTGATATCAAAGGTCTCAAACAACCGCTTTTTTATATAGATAGGTGTCTCAAAATCTAATATTTGATTGATGTCTGAATGTTCAATTACGTTAGCTGAAAATTCCACAACTGAAGGGCTACTAAAATAGGCTTTATGAGGAATTTTAGAAGCCAATACTAATCCATCAAGTGCAGTTAGCCGCGATAATGCCACATAGATTTGTCCCGGAGCAAAGGAATCCGTTAAATCGAGAATGGCTCTTTCAAATGTTAATCCCTGACTTTTATGAACAGTTATTGCCCATGCAAGACGAATGGGGTATTGTTCAAAAGTACCTTGTAAATCTTCTTCAATTTCATTGGTGGTTTTATTCAGTTGATACCTTTTATTTTCCCATAGATACTTATTTACAATAACAGGTTCATCTTCGTCGGGGAACGACACTTCAATCATCGATTGATCTAGCGCACTTATTTTGCCAATTTTTCCATTATAATATCTGCGTTGATCCGAGGTGTCATTTTTGATAAACATTACCTGAGCTCCTTTTTTCAACTGAATATCGGAAGTATTAGGGTAGGAGTTTTCAGGGAAAACACCCTTAATTCCAGCTTTATAATAGAAAGATTGATCTGGTAAATTGTTTAAGCGTGAAGTATTGATATAATCTGCCTTTCTATTATGAGTTGTAATATAGATATACGACTCATCCATTAAAGCTTCATAATCATTAGAAAAATGCGAATTGATTAATTCAAGACTATCTTCACTTACCTCGTTCGTACGGAATTCGTTTAATATCTGCAGAAAATCATCGTCTTTTTGACGAAATACATGATCGAATTCAACAATAACTGGTGCACTTTGAGAAAGCGCCTTTGCTTCAAAAAAGAATGGACTTTTATAAAGTGTATTTAACGCAGTCCATTCATCCGTTTTAACAACCGGAGGCAGCTGCATTAAATCACCAAAAAACACCACTTGTAAACCACCAAATGGAGCTCTATTGTTTCTAACGTGCTTTAAAATATGATCAATGGCATCAAGAGTATCGGCCCTTAACATGGAAACCTCATCAATAATCAGCAACTCTATGGATCTCAACAAATCTCTCTTTGTTGTATTCATTTGTAGTTTACTAATCAACGTTTCTGGAGTATTTATACGCTCATTTAAACGTATATCCATGGAGAATATCGGATCTGGGAAAAAACAACCAAATGGAAGATGGAAAAGGGAGTGAAGGGTTACACCACCGGCGTTAATGGCTGCGATTCCAGTTGGAGCGGCAACTACCGTTTGTTTTAGGGTGGACTGAACTAGCCTTCTCAAGAAAGTTGTTTTACCAGTTCCGGCTTTTCCAGTAATAAAAACCAATTGTCCGGTTTGTTGTATTAATTGAAAAGCAGCCTTAAAATGCGGAAGTTGCTGAAAATTTTCCATTATACAAATGTAGCATAATAATTATATAACATATAATTAAATTGATAATTTTCTAAAAATTTATTCACTATTTTCTTTATAAAAGATTCGTATTTTGGGAATTGAGTGAAATTAAAAGGAATATCTTCAACTTGCAATCTGATAGATTAATTATATTTTTTTATT
>JAHEMU010000001.1 GCA_024643485.1 Cytophagales bacterium | reverse complement strand
ATATCACCGCATGACCACCGTAAAAATCTAGATATTCATTTCCATTTTGATCCCATACCTGGGAATTCTTTCCTCTTACAATTTCGATAGGAAATAGTGGATATACTTCAAATAATTTCATATCAAAAACCTATTGCTTTGAGGCGCAGACCAGCATCTTCCGAAAAACCCATTAATAGGTTCATATTCTGAATGGCTTGCCCAGCTGCACCCTTTATTAAATTATCTATACAACTTATTACTAATAATTTCCCGCCTATTACCTTAACTGATAGCTTGCAAAAGTTGGTATTTACTACTTGCTTTAAATCGATATCACTGTCCGTTACGCTAACAAATTGATCTTTCGCATAATATTTTTGATACATCGCTAAGGCATCATTCTGAGTGCCTTCATAATCGGTGTACATTGAACAGTATATTCCGCGAGTAAAATTCCCTCTCAAGGGTAGGAAATTTATGGGTGGAACATTTTTTTTGTTCACTTCAGCGAAAGTCGCTTTTATTTCAGCCAGATGTTGATGCTCAAATGGTTTATAGATTGAAAGATTAGAATATCTCCAACTAAAATGTGTAGCATCGGATAGTCCAGCACCAGCACCAGTTGACCCCGTAATTGCATGCACATGCCATTCAGCGCTTACGTTTTTCTCAGAAACAGCAGGCAATATCCCTAATTGAATTGCTGTTGCAAAACAACCAGGATTAGCAATATTCACGGCCTTTTTAATTTCATTTCGGTGGTATTCTGTAAGACCGTATGTCCAACGTTCATTTCTCAATAGCCGATAATCAGCACTTAAATCAATAAGATGTTTTGCCGCTTTATCGCCCAATTTATTTACCCAATGTTCTGCTTTTCCATGACCCGTACATAAAAATATGACATCCACTTTTTCGGTAGGTCCATCAACAAACCTCAAATCTGTCCAATCGGATAAATCAGGATGTAAATCGGATATTTTCTTGCCTAATTGGCTTGTGCTTTGAACAAAGGATATTTCCACCTCTGGATGAAAACAAAGCAACCTCAGTAATTCACCAGCAGCATATCCTGCACCCCCTATAATTCCTACTTTTTTCATTCTTTAATTGAGTGGTAAATCTTCGATGAATTTCCTATAATTTTAGTAAAGCCTTTTACATCCTCACCAGACCAAGCCAGATTCATCTCTCCATAACTCCCAAATTCGCTTTTCATTAAATCAAAGGCCGATTCGATCCCTTCCAGTTCGAACCTATACGGTTTCAAACTTACGTAAACCTTTCCCGTTACCCGTTGCTGAGTATCTTGTAAAAACTGTTCGATGTTCCTCAATGCTGGCTCCATATACTGCCCTTCGTGCAATTGCATGGCATACCAATTCGACAATTGATCTTTCCAATACTGCTGCCATTTGGTCATCGTATGTTTTTCTAGTAATTGATGTGCTTTTATCAGAATTAAAGGAGCCGGTGCTTCGAAACCTACCCTTCCCTTAATTCCTATAATGGTATCCCCCACATGCACATCTCGGCCAATAGCAAAGGCACTTCCCAAAGTATTGAGTTGAACAATCAAGTCCACAGGGTCTAATTTTTTCCCATTCAGCGCTACGGGTTCACCCTTTAAAAACGCTATCTCTATCGTTTCATTTTCTTTCTTTTGAAGTGTCGAAGGAAAAGCTTCTTCCGGTAGTGACTTCCTTGAGGTTAGGGTCTCCTCTCCTCCCACTGAAGTGCCCCACAAGCCTTTATTGATAGAGTATTTAGCTTTTTCCCACGATTGTGAAATACCGTTTTCTTTAAGAAAATCGACCTCTTGTTGTCGGCTGAGCTTCAAATCACGAATTGGTGTGATAATTTCAGCTTGAGGATAATATACCTGAAAAGCCAGGTCAAATCTCACTTGGTCGTTTCCGGCACCGGTACTCCCATGAGCAATTGCATCGGCATTTATTTCTTTCGCATACTGGGCAATCGCTACTGCTTGGAAGATACGTTCGGCACTTACTGAAAGTGGATACGTATGATTTCTGAGCATATTCCCGAAAATCAAATAACGCACACAATCTTGATAGAAATCCTGTGTTTTATCCAAAGTGACATGGCTCGCCACCCCTAATTTTTTAGCACGTATGGCGATGTCTTCAAGTTCCTCTTTGGAAAATCCTCCTGTATTTACCAAAGCCGTATGCACCTCCATTTTTTCATTTTTATTTAAATGAATGGCGCAAAAGGTGGTGTCTAATCCTCCGCTAAATGCTAATACTACTTTTTTCATTTGATTTTTTAAATTTTTTAAGGAAACCGAATTGTTTCAATTTTACCCAACGGTAGTATAAATCAATTCTTTTCTTTCGCTCGCTACTTTTAATTTCCACCGCTCCCGGCACGTATAACATTCCTGTACAAATACAATTTTTTCGATTATTGCGGGTGAGAATATCATAATTTGGACAGCTTTCACATCCTTTCCAAAAGGCTTCATCCTGTGTTAATTCCGAAAAAGTAACTGGTTTATACCCTAATTTAGAGTTGATTTTCATCACCGCTAAACTGGTGGTAATTCCAAATAATTTTACTCCCGGATATTTTTTCCTAGATAGATTAAAAGCTGCTTCTTTGATTTTTGAAGCGAGACCAATCCCGCGATAATCGGGATGTACAATCAACCCTGAATTCACAACGTATTTTTTGTTGTCCCAGGTTTCGATATAGCAAAATCCTACCGGCTGCTCTCCATCCATGGCAATAATTGCCTTTCCTTCGAGCATTTTTTTGCGGATATACATAGGATCACGACGGGCGATCCCCGTTCCACGAAGTTTTGCAGCTGTTGCAATTAATTCAACAATCTGCTCTGCTAATTCTGTATGGTTGCTAGTCGCCACCATAAGCTGAACTTTCATTGGCGTTAAATTGATTGATAAAGTTTGAAAAAAAATAATACGACGAAAAAACACTGCCCCATAGGCAGCAAGAAAATTTAATTACCCCAGCAGGGGCCTATAGAACGGCCAGAATGATTCTGTGATATGGGCGTAACTAAATTTCATATTCTATACAAAGGAATAAATTACTTCATTAATTTTCAAGGAAAACATTAAATTATTACCATATAAATAACAAAACAGCTTTTTCATTGATATTATTTTAAAAAATTAAATTATTTGTTAGCCATTATACATTTTTAATGCCTAATACTTACCTTTGCAGCACTAAAATACGAAGAAATGATATCGGATAGAGTACTCAATATGGAGGAATCGGCCACATTGGCAATGGCAGCCAAAGCCCGAGAATTAAAAGAGCAAGGAAATAATGTAATCAGTTTAAGTTTAGGGGAGCCCGATTTTAAAACGCCGGCTCATATTTGCGAAGGCGCCAAAGCTGCAATTGATGAAGGAAAATACTTTGCTTACCCTCCTGTTAATGGTTATAAAGACTTTAGAGATGCCATTGCAAAAAAACTCCGAGAAGAAAACAACATTAAAGAAGCCACAGGGGAACACATTGTTGTGTCTAATGGAGCTAAACAATCCATTGCTAACATGATGATGGCCATTGTTAACCCAGGTGATGAAGTAATTATTTTCGCCCCATATTGGGTGAGTTACAGCACTTTAGTTTCTCTACCCGGAGGAACTCCCGTATTTGTATCCGCAGGAATTGATAAAGATTTTAAAGTTACTGCAGACCAAGTGGAGAAGGCAGTAACAAAAAAAACAAAGGCCATTTTATTTAGCTCTCCTTGTAATCCAACGGGAGCTGTTTTTAATCAATCAGAATTAGAAGCCATTGCAGATGTTGCCAAAAAACACGATTTATTGGTAATAAGTGATGAAATATATGAACACATCAATTATGAAGGAAAACACTTCAGTATTGCTTCTATCCCTGGCATGTTCGAAAGAACAGTAACGGTAAATGGTTTTGCTAAAGGTTTCGCTATGACCGGCTGGAGAGTTGGATATATCTGCGCTCCATTGAATATTGCCAAAGCAGCAAATAAAATACAAGGTCAAATCACCTCCGCTAATTGTAGCATCGCTCAACGCGCAGGATTGGTAGCCATCGAAAGTGATCTTACTCCTACGTTTGATATGGTAAAAGCCTATCAAAAAAGACGAGATTTAGTTTATAAATTATTGTCTGATTTACCAGGATTCAAAGTGAATATGCCAACTGGAGCATTCTATTTCTTTCCGGATGTGTGTCACTATTTTGGAACCTCAGATGGAGAAACACAAATCAAAGACGCCTCTGATTTGTGTTTGTATATCCTTGCTAAAGCTCATGTTTCGTTGGTTGAAGGTGGCTCGTTTGGAGAACCTAACTGCATTCGACTTTCATATGCAGCTTCAGAAAGTGACCTTCGTGAGGCGGTTTCAAGAATAAAAGTTGTTTTAGAAAAATTGCATTGATTTGAGCTTGACTGCACAACAATTTAGCCACTTAAAGGTGCTTATCATCGGCGACGTGATGGTCGATTCCTATATAAAAGGGAAAATTGATCGCATTTCTCCCGAAGCGCCTGTTCCCGTGGTAAGTGTTACTAACCGTGAAGAAAGGTTAGGAGGTGCAGCCAATGTAGCTTTAAATGTAATTGCTATGGGAGCCACTCCCATTTTATGCTCTGTCATTGGTAACGATAAAATGGGTGATACATTCATTAATTTATTGAATCAACATCAGATCGTTTCAAAACACATCATTGTAAGCAATCACCGACCTACCACAGTAAAACACCGGGTAATGGCCGGCAATCATCACGTACTCAGAATCGATGAGGAAACTGATGTGGAAATACAGCCCGACATTGCGTCTACTTTTGTCAATTTAATTCGTGATCTTATCCCTGAATGCGATGTAATCGTTCTTGAAGATTATGATAAGGGCGTTTTAACAACAGATACCATTCGATTTATAAAATCGGAAGCGAAAAAAAATAAAATAGCCGTTGTCGTTGATCCGAAAAAACGAAATTTCAATTCCTATACAGAAACGGATTTATTCAAACCAAATTTAAAGGAACTCCAGGAAGGTATCAATGAAAAAATTGACACCTCTGATTTAGAAAATATAAAAAAAGGCGTTCGTAAATTACACCAGAAAATGAATTGCCATGGGGTAATGGTCACTTTATCGGAAAAAGGGATTTTTTCTATTTTCGGTGAAGAAGAGATTTACCAACCCGCACATTATCGGGAAATATCAGACGTAAGTGGAGCGGGTGATACCGTTGTTTCTGTTGCCGCCATAGCCTTAGCTGCAAAACTCCCTCCGGCCTCCATAACAAAATTAGCAAATTTAGCGGGTGGACTGGTCTGCGAACATCACGGGGTAGTCCCGATAGACCTGAAACAGTTGATTGAAGAGTTCAATTCTCTTTAAAAAAACAACCCCGAGAACCTAGTCCTCAGGGTTATTCCGTGTCTATAGTTGGCTTTATCTATACTTGAATTAACGAAATACCCACTAAAAAAGTAATTAAAGTTCGACTGAAGGTTAAAAAGTACGGTAAATAGCCCATTTGACGCAATAAAGCGAATGAATTACTTGCGTTTATTTTGAAATTGACGTTCCAAAGACAGGTCCTTTTCCAAATCATCAATGATTGATTTATCTAAAGGAGTCTCCTTAATTACGTTATAGTTGTCCCAAAATTCCTTGTTATACGCTCTTTGTTGATATTGTAAACCAAATTTCTTCATGGTTTCAGTGGGGCCAATCTTTTGGGAAGTTGCAGGAAATACTTTATTTACCATTAACTGTTGATGTAGTTTCGTTGTGAATTTTACTTCATTTGAACGATCATACCAATTGACTTCAGTTTCAAGATTAATATGGTTCAAATACATACTTCCATAGTACTCTCGAAAATCAATAATTTTCTTCAAACTCTTCATTTTACTATACAAGTTCCCCTTTCGGTCTATTACCTCGTCAGAAATTCCCAACTCGTATTCTACCCTCAAAAAAGAAAAGGTCGTTGCATCAATGTAAAATTTTAACCGATCTGAATTTTCCAATTGAATCAGAAATATTCGTCTGCCATTATAAAAATCGACATCCGTTCTCTGTAATTTCGAGATGAATGCCTCGTCGCTGTCACCCGGAAACTGTCGATATCGAACATTGTTATGTAGGAGTAAATCTTCCAATAAATTTGTTTGATCAAAGAAAGTGGTGAATTTATTATCATACCCAAGACTTTTTCTGACTTCAACAAGCGTCACCCGCTCCCTTAATCTCATTTTCTGTTTTGGTGCCTTGTAATCCTTATCGTACACCTTTACCGCAGCTTCCAATAAGGCAACATACGTCCCACCAACACTTTTAACATCTCTATAAAAACCATCCAGAATAAAAGGTTCGGAAGGGTAATTCTGATCGATTCTGTTTACTGCAATAGTAAAAATATCTCCCCCTGAAAGGCTATCTGAAACGATCACCTCATCGAGAAATTTCAAAGTACGTGTAAGCGAAAACTCAGTTAACCCTCTTCTGATTACCTCTGAAACCTCCAGTTCAAAACTCTCATAACCCAGCATGTGTATTTCGAATATTAGATCCGAATTTTCAATGGGAATATGAAAATCAAACTCACCTATGGCATTTGAAATAGTACCAATGCTCTTTCCCTTCAAACCCACTGAAGCAAAAACCAAGGGTTCTCCCGATTCTGCATCCATCACCTTTCCTGAAACGGTAAAGTAATTTTGACCGAATATTGGCGTATTTATAAATCCGAAGAAGAATATAAAAGAAAATAATACTACGTAAATCCGTTTATTCATCGTCTATTTTCATACAAATTACCTGCCAGAAACAATTTTTCTCGCATTTTCCAAATCATCAGCGGTATCAATACCGTGATTTTCATAGCTGCTTACAGCCACCTTTATTTGATAACCGTTTTCAAGCCACCGGAGTTGTTCAAGCGACTCTGCCTGTTCTAACATTGAAACAGGTAACTTAGTTATTTCTTCTAAAATATCCACCCGATAGGCATAAATCCCGATATGTTGAAAATACTTTATCTTATCAGAATAGGCGCTATCACGCAAATATGGAATTCCAAAACGACTAAAATATAAGGCATTTCCATTATTTGCTGTAACTACTTTTACAATATTGGGGTTAGAAACGTGCTCGTGATTTAATATCTCTCTTGATAAGGTAGCCAGTTCAGTTCTACCATCTAATAGCGATGCCAATTCTTCAATTTGTTCCGTATGTATGAACGGCTCATCTCCCTGCACGTTTATCACATATTCAGGTCTGAATGAAAGTTTTCCCACTGCCTCATATATTCGGTCCGTACCACTTTGATGATCTTTTGAAGTCATTACCACCTCACCAAAAGTAGCCACATGGTCATAAATCCGCTGATCATCAGTCGCAACAACAACATGACTCGCTACCTTCTTTGCTTGCAAATACGTTCGTTGAATCATCGTTTGGCCTCCGATGTCCAATAAAGGTTTCCCTGGCAAACGAGAAGAATTATAGCGTGCGGGAATGATAATTTGTATGGAATCTTTCAATTTAACTTTTCGGTTTAACTTTAAGTGAAGTCCCGCCGTCACTAACTACGACTATTTCCTGCCCTTGTTCAATAAATCCACCACTAGTATATGCATCGTAAATTTCATGATCAATTTCCACCTTTCCACTCGGGCGGAGCACTGAATACGCAATACCTATTTTTCCAACTAACTGCTTTTCAGCATAAAAATTGGAAGTATATCCATCTTCCTTTTGCAAGGTATTTACCAATGCAATTTTGGAAAATGCTTTTGAATTTGATAACCTGACACCACCAAAAAACATCAATAAAAAAGCGCCACTCATCCCTCCAATGAGGGTGGCAGTCGCTTTGGTAATTTCACTCCATGGTACCATACTAAAATCAAAGGTGTCATTATTTAACATAATTAGAATCAAAGAACCAAAGAAAAGTACAATACCACTGATTCCGGCAAATCCGAAACCTGGAATAACAAAAATCTCCACGCCAATTAAAATAATCCCAACTACTAAGGCTATTATCTCCCAACTTTCCGCTAATCCATTTAAATAATATGGAACCAAGTACAACACCAATGCGATTCCCGCTGCTGCTAAAGGAAATCCGATCCCGGGTGTTTGCAATTCAAAATAGATTCCACCAATTATAATTAATATTAAAATTCCGCTGATAAATGGGTTGAGAAAAAATGCAATAATCCTTTCTGATGAAGAAAGTTTGAATTCAATTACCTGATATTTATCTAAACCATAATGAGAAAATAATTCCTCTCTGCTTTTGAACTCACCTTCGCAAAATCCATTTTTTATGGCTTCTGAAGTAGAAAAGGTAATAACCTGGCCCTTTTCTGAAATTCCCGGGACTTCAATATTCTGATCCACCATTCCCTCAGCAATTAGTGGGTTACGTCCATTAACCTCTGCGGTTGAACGCATGGTAGACCTCATGTACGATTGATACTTATCAGGGGCAGCTGTACCGTCTCCAACTACAACAGTTGCTGCGCCAATACTTGACCCCGGAGACATATATATACTATCACAAGCAATTGAGATCAATGCTCCGGCAGATGCCGCATCTTTATCAATAAAAACCCAGATGGGTTTCGGGTAGTCCAAAAGCGCTTCCACAATATCTTTAGCGTCAGCAACAGCACCACCATAGGTATCCATTTCAATCAGAATTAAATCAGCTTGTTCATCCTCCGCTTTCTCCAAAGCCAATTTCACATATCTATTCATACGTGGATCAATTTCCGCTTTAATTTCCATTATAAAGACTTTTTTCTGCTCTTGCGCGATTAGAGTTCCACTTAAAAATATCAGACTAAAAAATAATATCGTTTTCATATCAATAAAATTAACTAAAAAGTATCATTATAAGATAAACATACAAGAATTCACAAACAATACTTCCGATAATTCGTATATTCGCATGAATGTTTGGCCGTATTTTTGCTAAGATTAAATAAATAAACAGTCGATAAATATGAGATTTTTTTTAACTCTGATTATTCTGATGATTTCCGTTACCAGTTGGGCTCAATTGACGAGTAGAACTACCACCGTTAATGGCGCAACCGTCAGAATACATTTAGTACAAAAAGGAGAAACCTTATTCGCCCTCTCAAGGCAATATGATGTACCACCATCTCAACTGATAAAACTAAATCCTCAAGCCGAAAAGGGTCTAAACATAGGTCAGGAATTTTACTTACCAGCAAAAGAAGCAACTACCACCACTCCTACCGCTGCTGCGAATGGAAGTCATACCGTTCAAAAAGGTGAAACTCTATTTGCAATTGCACGAAAGTACCAAGTAGGGGTAGATGAAATAAAATCCCTCAACAAATTGACTTCAGATGGCCTAAGTGAGGGGCAAGTGCTAAAAATTCCAGGGAAATCTGCGGGTAATACCGCTGGTAATAAAACAGAAACTGTAGTAAAACAACCTAGTAATTCAGAGACTTACACAGTGGAAGCAGGAGAAACATTATATGCACTTTCGAAAAAATTTAATGTGAGTGTAGACGATATTATGAAATGGAATAATTTAACCTCCACTTCACTTAGCGAAGGTCAGCAACTAATCATTAAACAAGAAGGCTCCCCTTCTATTGAAAAGGAAGAAGTTCAAACAACCGATAAAACGGAGGCAATCAAAGAGAAAGAGGAGAAAAAAGAGGTTAAAAAAGAAGTAAAGGCCGAAGAAAAATCAAAACAGATTACTCAAAATTCAGATAAAGACGACGAGGTTCAAACCAATACCACTCCAATGCCAACAGATAAATTTGTTGAAGTAACCGAACAAGGAGTGGCGGAGTTGATACCTGATACCGAAAATACAAGGAAATATTTAGCAGTTCATCGTACCATTAAACCTGGTACCATCATCCGGGTGAGAAACGAAATGAATGGACGAGAGGTTTGGGCGAGAGTAATTGGCCCATTGCCCGACACCAATGAAAATAAAGATATCCTGGTAAAAATCAGTAAAGCCGCCTTCGATCGATTAGGAGCAGTTGACAAACGATTTAGAGTAACCATTACCTACATCCCTTAATTGACTGATTCTGAAATAAAAGATTTTCTAGAAGAGCGATTGCATCATTATAACAATCGCTCTTTTATTTCTAATGATCCAATTTCAATTCCACATCAATTTTCAACATTACAAGACATTGAAATTTCTGGGTTTTTAATTGCTATCATCTCTTGGGGGAACCGCGCTGCAATTATTAAAAGTGGAATGAGATTAATGGAAATAATGGACCATGCCCCCCACGATTTTATTTTGAATCATTCGGCATCAGAACTGCAAAATTTGGAGCGGTTTTATTACCGCACTTTCCAGCCGGTAGATGCGCTGTATTTTGTCCACTTTTTAAAGGAATTTTATCAAAAACATAGCAGTTTAGAACTCGCTTTTAATCATGGAAGTACTATGAAGGAAAGATTAATTTCATTTGAACAATTGTTTTTTGAATCCCCTACCGCTCCGAAAAGAACCAAAAAACACATCGCTACTCCTTCGAGAAATTCATCTTGTAAACGTCTGAATATGTTCTTAAGATGGATGGTTAGAAAAGATCCAAATGGAGTTGATTTTGGGATTTGGTCGCATATCAAACCAAGTGAATTAATATGCCCACTCGACGTTCACGTCGGAAGAGTGGCTAGAGAACTAGGAATATTGGTACGAAAACAAGACGATTGGAAAGCCGCAGAGGAGCTGACAGCAAAACTTCGCACCTTCGATCCAACAGACCCAGTAAAGTATGATTTTGCTTTATTTGGAACGGGTATTGATTTAAAAAAGGCATAAAAAAGGGTGCATTTATGCACCCAATTTAGAAAAACAAGATTTTGATATTTATTCCTATTAGATAGTTTCTACTAAAGGACTATTCACTTTTTCATTTTGATAAACGGGTATGGTAAAAATAAAACTAGAGCCTTTCCCTTCAGTGCTTTCCGCCCAAATATTACCTCCATTTGCAACGGCATATTCTTTCGCTAAAAACAATCCAAATCCATTCCCTTTTTCACCTTCAGTACCTAAAGTTGTTTGCCCTTCAACAAATAATTTTTGTACTGTTTCCTTATTCATGCCAATTCCACTGTCCTTGATTTCAACAGAAATTAATTCATCATCCGATTGAACATTTATTTCAATTGTCCCCTTTACAGGAGTAAATTTAATGGCATTCGATAATAAATTACGAAGAACAATGTGTAAAATATACACATCTCCGTAAGCAAAATTATTGGTGTTATGATTGATATTTAATTGAATATTTTTTGTTTTAGCAAACTCTTGAACGAAGCTTGCTACTTCTTTAATTGCACTCTCAATGGAAAAACGCTCTTTACGTAAAATTATTTGCTCCGATTGCTTCCTAGCCCAACTCAAAAGATTCGACAAATTTAATGAGGTATTCGACAATTGGCGATGTAATTGTTCTGTAATCTTATCCAACTCACTCTGACTAAGCATGCCTTTTTTCAATAAAGCAACCATACCCGTTAAACTGTCTATAGGATTTTTTACATCATGAGAAATAATCGCTAACATCCTTCTTTGGGTGCCGTTTAGCCGTTTCAGTTCCTCGTTTCGAACTTCCATCAGCGCATTTTTCTCTTCAATTTCTCTTTTGGAATCTAATTGATTTTGCTGTTCACTTCGAATATTCTCCACCAATGTATAAATCACAAGTACAGCCACTGTCACCAATACAAAATAATTCACTTGAAGAGAACGATATACATAATCAACATCCTCACTCATGAAATACCCTCTGGAATATTGGTAATAAGCTAATCCAAAAACTAATAATAAATTGCTGATTACAATTGAGATATAATGTTTTCTATAAATGATCAATGTAGAAATCAAATTGACCAGGAAAAGAAATAAATCATTATGGTTTTTAGGAGAGAACGCCCATATATAGAGCATAAAGGCATATAAAATTAATGTGAATGTCAATCGTTGAACCCACAACGGAAATCTCTTCCTTATTCTTCCTAATAGATAAACAAACAAGCCAAATCCCAAAAGGGTAGAACTTAGATTATCTGGCTCTAACTCAACAAAATATGTAATTATGCTTACAATAACACAAAGAATCGGAATCGTTTGCACAAAAACTTGCACCAACTTTTCATCGATAGAATCTCCTTGCTTTGCTATAAAATAATTTACTATTTTACTCATCCCTTCTCAACTTGACTAAACACGCCACAAAAGTACAATAGTTTTTACATCCAAAATCCTCGATACAATTCAATTCCTCACATGATTTAATATTCTCGATAAAGCAACATTTTTAAAGATTAAATGAATAATGATCAATAATTATTCATTTAATTATATTTAATCTTATATTTAATATATAACAAAATTTTCTTCAATTCGACTTTTTCTTTCATTTCATCTAAAATCTTGCATTGGTATTCAGTTTTCTAAACCTTTTAAAAAGAAATAATACCCCAGGTAACTCTCTCATTTAACCTTTATCTATATTTGTCGAATGGATAAAAATAGCCAACGTTATGCTTGGGGAATTTTGGCAATTCTCAGTATCATTTGGGGTAGTTCATTTATATTAATGAAAAGAGGCCTTGAAGTATTTTCACCTGATGAAGTCGGCTCGCTGAGAATATTGTCTGCTGCGATTTTCTTAACTCCTTTTTCTATCCCTGCAATAAAAAGAATTAACAAAAAAAACTTTAAATGGTTATTGAGCGTGGGAATGGTTGGAAGCTTTATCCCAGCTTTCTTATTTGCTACCGCTCAAACACAAATCTCTAGTGCATTGGCTGGAATATTAAATGCGCTAACACCGTTATTTGTTTTACTAATTGGGGTAATCATTTTTAAACAATCTACGAATCGAGGAGTAATTGCTGGTTTAGCTCTTGGTTTTATCGGATGTGTTTTCCTTATTTTAAATGGAAAAAACGGATTTGGCGATGTTAATTACTATGCTTTCTTCATTGTCGTTGCCACCATCTGCTATGGTTTTAATGTAAATTTAATCAAATTCAATTTGAGTGATTTACCTGCAGTAAAAATCACTTCCCTTTCTTTATTAATTGTCCTTCCAATTGCATTAGTCTATATCGTTGGATTTACACCCGTTATCATGAAACTTCAAACGACCCCTGGCGCTTGGGTAGGATTAGGATATATTTCTTTACTAGGAGTTATGGGTACCTCAATTGCCTTGATCTTATTTAACCACTTGGTTCAAATCACCGACCCAGTATTTACAAGTATTGTAACCTATTTAATTCCTGTAGTAGCCATCATTTGGGGACTTCTGGATGGGGAGTCAATTAATGTTGTTCATATAGCAGGATTTGCTACCGTATTAAGCAGTGTTTATGTAATTAACAGAGGAAAAAAACGCATTTAAACAAACTCTATTACAACTAAAATCTAACAATACGTGTCTATTAATTATAACACCTATAATTATGAAACCATTTATTTTCATTCTGCTTGTCTCAATTGGCATTTCCTGCACCCCCGACTTTGTTTCGGAACTTTGTCCAACATCCACTGAAAATTCTGACTCGAAGAATTGGCTACAAGAAAAAATAAATGGATATAAAAACACTATATCCGGTGTGAAAATCTGGAAATTAACTTATCACAATGATGTTGTTTTTATGATTAACGATTGTGTTAATTGCTATGACGGTATGGTAGTTGTTTACAATTGTGAAGGTGCCATCATATGTGAATTTGGCGGATTAGCTGGTCTAAATACGTGTCCAGATTTTGAAGCAAATTCAAGTAAACCTACCCTAATCTGGTCACGTAAATAATTAAAAATCCTTTTTCTTAGCGGTTCTTAGTAATAATCCTACCGGAACAATTACCCACATACACAATACCCCTAAAGAAACAATCATTCCATAATCTGTTCCGAAAAAATTTCTAAAAATCGCGCCAGTATAGCCCAACAACGCTGAAATATCCAGTTTTAACAGAATTAAAATTCTTGATAAATCAATCGGGTTTAACACACTTGCCAAAAGAGTAAATGAGTCTAAAGGATATTCATTAAACATGAGTAATCCGATTAAGAATAACCCATCATAAATCACTGCCAATAAAAGCCATGTGAGGATGGCATAGCCAAATCCCTTAATTTTATTTTCATGTCGAAGCGTTATGTTTACGCTTAAAGCCACAAAGATAAAGGTCAGAAAAACCCCTGCCATTAATAATAACAGAAAATTAACTGACTGCCCACTACCTCCAATTCCATATATTAGAAATGGAATACCTAAGCCAAGGATCAAACTAAGCGATAAGCTCGATGAGATTCCTAAATATTGCCCTAAGAATATATGCTTCCTTTTAATTGGTTGGGCCAATAATAACTCCGTAAACTCCCTTGCGGAATAGAAATACATCACACCGAAAACTGTTCCTATAAGTGGCGTTAAAACCAATACGATATTCATCAATGTGATGATCGCCTTAGATAAATCATTACTCAAAAAAAGCAATCCCATACCTAATAGAAAATAAAACAGAAAGTAGGCATAGCTCCAACGACTTCTCATTAAGTCAGAAAAGCTATATTTTAATATTTTAATCATTATTATTTAAAATTAAGTGGGCAATTGCTCGCTCGAGCTGAGATTCTCCAGTCTTTTCTCTAAGTTGCTGCATGGTTCCATGAAAATGGATACATCCTTCTAACAAGAAAACGATTTCATCCGCCATCTCCTCTACAAGCGGCAATATGTGAGACGTAATAAGCAAGGTTTTACCTTTTTTCTTTTCTACTTGAATGATCTCCTTTAAATGAATTAATGAGACAGGGTCCAATCCTGCTGTTGGCTCATCCAACACGTACAATTCACCATCAAACATAAAAGTTAATACTAGATTTACTTTTTGTCTAGTTCCACCAGAAAGGTTCCCCAAGCGTTTATCTAAGTATTTTTCTATTCCTAATTGAGTAATTAACTCCTCCGGATTCCCTTTTACATTTCGGATATCCTGAATCATATGAATGAGTTCCTTTACCTTTAAATTATCCGGAAATCGAGCTATTTGAGGTAAATAATTTACCTTATTTCTGTAGGTTCCTTCACTTTTAACTTTTTGTCCAAGCACCTCAATTTCTCCAGAATCGGGCAAAACCATTCCTAGAATCGACTTTATCATGGTCGTTTTACCAGACCCATTTGGACCTAATACTGCTACAATTTTACCAGGAGTAATTTCCAAGGTAAGGTTTTGCAGTACATTTACAGAACCGAATGACTTATTTATATTTTTTAATGTTACCATTGTATTTTCTTCATTAAAGGGGCTTCATCCACGAGGTTATCCGGGGTAAAGGCCGGACTCACTTTTTCGGAAAAATTTAGAATGTCGACAAATAGGCTTCTTAAAAGAATGATGGTTTCAGGGGTTTGATTTACCACATAAGAAAACAAATTCACAGGCCTGAATGGAATATCACCAAAGGAATCCTTATTTATGTCATACCCGGTGTAATTGCTCCAATAGTTGTTGATAAATAAATTATCGTTCAAGTTACTGTTATAGGAGACATCAAATGCATTTGAGATGAAATTATTGTATTCAAATTTATTTGTATAACACCCTCCGGTCACTTTCACTGCCCAGCCATTCCGAATAAAATCATTGTTTTTATAATGTATGCGGGATGATCCGTCAATATTGATGCCGATGGTGTTTTCCTGAAAGCGATTATTTACGATTTCTGAATCGTAGATTTCTTTTAATAATAACCCATAAGAAGCTGGTCCCCAATTTTTGATAAATAGGTTATCATTCATATTGACAAATTTTGAAAACATCACGGCAACTCCTGCCCCATTGTTTTCAAAACGATTATTGGAGTACGTATCATTATTTGAAAACATAAAGTGCAAGCCATATCGAATATTTCCGATACTCACATTGTTCCTCACCTTGCTTTCATCAACAAATTCAAAATAAATACCATCCCGTAAACCTGAAAGGTGATTTTTTTCGACAATGACGTCGGAGCAATGCCACAAATGTATTCCATTACCAGAAAAAAACTCCTTTTTTCCTTCTCCTTGAACCTTGTTATTAGAAATTAATCCGTGATGAGATTTCTCAATCAGAAAACCAAAAAAGACGTTTTCTAATTGATTATCAATCAAATTAAAATAATCTACCTTATATAAATGAACTGCAGACAAATCCCGAGTATGGCTTATCCCTACATTCTTTATAATGAACCCAATAATATTCACGGAATCGGAGGTTACAGAAATAATTTCCCCTTTACCTTCTGCATCTATGGTGGGGTTTCCTACACCCAGTAGAGTTAAAGGCTTATCAATAGATAAGGCAAATTCTTTATAAACTCCTTTTTGAACTAAAAGGGTATCGTGCGCATTAGCAAGCGAAATAGCTTTACCAATTTGTTTGTTTTCGCACGTGCTACAAATATCCAGTACATTGGCATGCACGGTCGTGCATACCAATAACTGGAAAACAAAAAACAGTACTTTATATCGTTTCAAAGGTTTTCCTATAAATTATTCACGCTAATTTCTTTGACTACTTCTTTAACTTCACTCCACTCAAATGTTTTCACCTGAGTATCCTCTGATTTCACAAAATCACCTGCACTAAAAGCAGATAATGATGCTCCCATCGGACTAGGAGAAGAAGGATCGATAACAAAAACCGCCTCCTTCGCAGCTAAAAATTGACCAGGATCGGCAAAATCCGAAACCAGTACATAAGCCATTTCTGATTCATTGTTTTTTTCTAAATAATGAATCATACATTCAATAGCATCAAATTTATAGTTTTTTCCTTTATTAGTTACTAATTGGGAGGCATGTTGTTTGTCCACAATATTCATCGAACAAAAATTACACGCGTCACTTCCATATGCAATTTCTTGAATGGAAGGTTTGCAACTCATGGCAATAGGAATAATCAAAATCAAAATAACATTCACTATGCCCTTATTGCTTTTTTTATCTATTAAAAAGGCAACCACTGATAACACCATACTTAAAAATAACAAATAGGCACCTGCCAATGGCATACTTACTGCCGTAAAATTCAAGATTAATTTTCGACCTATTAAAGGCGGTTGATACCCTTGGCCTGGAATTTTTATTGCAGCATGCGGATTAAGATCATGGCCGTATACATATTCCCATTGATAGAAATCGTACATCCCGGCAATTCCAAGAATAATGGCAATTCCAAACCACACTAAATACCAATTTCGTTTTCCTGTTAATCCTATAACAATACCCAATAGAGATAAACCTATTACTACATAAGGAAACAGATCAAACTCTGGCATATGTTCAGGGATCTCTTTCATCCCCACATAATGATTCATCAGGTTAATGTTCTGAAGATCATTTTCGTTCATTCCCTCAATATGAGTTATCCAGATTTCCATACCAATGGATTGTGGATACTGGGGAGCCTCGAGAGTAATTCCCCAAAGTGGTAATAAGAATAATGACAGTGGTAAAATCGCGGCTACCAGCATTATCCATTTTGACTTTTTCATGACTTGTTGTTTTATTGAAATTTAGAATAAATCGGCTTGTAAAAAAGGGATGGTCACCCGAAAGCTCCCATCCCCGGCAACAAGCCACGATTTACTCACCATCTAAGGTCCATTTCATCTGTATATCTGAATCTGCGGCTGATACACGAACGTATCCTTGCATTTCTTGATGAAGTGCAGAACAGAAGTCAGTACAGTAGAATGGCCATACACCTGGCATTTTAGGTTCCCAAACAAAAGTTTCTGTTTGGCCAGGCATGATTAACAATTCTGAAGTATTCGCACCAATCATTGCTATTCCATGAGGAACATCAAAATCTTGCTCAAGATTAGTAACGTGGAAATAAACTCTATCCCCTACTTTAACTCCCTCGATATTATCCGGAGCAAAGTGGCTTCGAATGGTAGTCATATATATATGTACGTTTTTACCATCGCGTTCAACTCTTGCATCTTTCTCAGATTTAACTGCGAATGGGTGATTGTTTTCCTCCAGTTTGTAGAATTTTTTATGGTTAGGAATAATCAATGAAGCAGGAGCTCCTGCAGCATAATGAGGTTCACCAACTGTAGGGAAATCCAATAACAATTCCATTTTATCGCCTGAAATATCATATAACTGAGCAGATTGTGCTAATTCTGGTCCTGTTGGTATGTATCTGTCTTTGGTGATTTTATTCATAGCTAATAAATATTTACCAAAAGGTTTTCTTGAATTACCACCTGGAATCATCAAGTGACCAACAGAATAATAGGTAGGAGCTCTATCAAGTACTTCCCAAGTTCCAACTTTCCATTTAACAACTTCTGAAGAAATAAAGAAAGTGGTATATGCATTTCCTTTACCATCAAATTCAGTGTGTAATGGTCCTAAACCAGCTTGTTCAACTATACCTGCAACAACATCTTCATAACTTAAAATTGGAATGCCGTATGCATCACCATCAAATTTTTGTCCTTCAATAGCAGCTAACATTTTGGTAAATGAATGCGCAGTAATTGATGCAGATAATTTACCTGACCCAATAATATATTCACCTGTAGGATCTACGTCACAACCGTGAGGAGACTTCGGTGTAGGTAAGAAATAAACTAATCCTGGTAAATCAGCTGGATTCAACACTTTAACGGTTTTCATCATTGTGGTAGTAGCCATTTGAGTGCTCTCATCGTACACATTGTGTGCGTAGTTGGCAGGCATTTCAGTGAATTTACCAGCAGCAATATATTCTTCCGCCTTTTTCCAGTTGATGGCAGCAATATAATCTTTGTCATTTTGTGAAGCATTCACTTCCAATAAAGTATTCGCTTCTTCGGTATTATATGTTGAAAAGAACATCCAACCATGAGAAGCGCCACGACCAGGGTGAGCCAAATCATAGTTAAATCCAGGTAGCATTATTTGGAAATTAATGTTCATATGACCCGTTTCACTGTCCACTTTAATAAAAGAAACAGCACCTTTGAAATTTCCTTTGTATTCATCAATCGACATATCGCGTTGAGGAACAGGAACGCTAAATCTAGTACCTGCAACAATGTATTCGGTATTTTCAGTTACGAAAGAAGAGGAGTGATTCCCTGCACTGTTAGGGATTTCAATGATTTCTTCTGTTTCAAAAGTAGATAGGCTTATCCTAGCAATACGCGGTGTATTGTTAGCGTTGATAAAACACCATCTTCCATCCACTTCACCATTGGTTTGTGATAAATCAGGGTGGTGAGCATCATCCCAAGGCACAGGACCGTAAGAAGTGTTCAACATAGGTTTAGTTTCTTCGTTAAATCCGTATGCTTTCTCAGCGTCTACTGAAAATACCGGAATTACTTTAAACAAACGCCCAGAAGGCAAACCATGGATGGCCAGCTGACCGCTAAATCCACCTGAAACAAATGCATAAAATTCATCCAATTCACCAGGGGCTACAAAGGATCTTTCAGCAATATTTCCACCTAAAGCACCTTTATCATTTTTGGGGCCGGTATTGCACGAACTCATCGCTACGGTAAAAAGTACCGCAAACATCAGAGTAATGTATCGAAAATAATTTTTCATGTTAATTTTAGTTAAGTATTTAGTTGGCAGGTAGTATCACTTTGTCTACCACATTAATAATTCCATTTGAAGTAGGTACGGTGGCTAGTACTTTTGCCCCACCAACAGTTACATTGTCACCATCGACTACGATTTCAAGATAATCACCCGTGGCCATGTATAATTTCCTGTTTTTAGCAGCCATTCCTTTTAAACCTTCAATATCATAAGATCCAGGAGCGGCGTGGCGAGTTAAAATATTCGCTAACTGCGCTTTATTTTCAGGTTTTAGTAAATTTTCAACAGTACCTTCTGGCAATGCTGCAAATGCTGAATTCACAGGAGCAAATACTGTTAATGGGCCTGCATTTACAAGAACATGCTCAATTTGAGCCGCTTGAACCGCTGCTACTAACGTAGTATGATCCGCGGAGCCAATTGCCACTTGTAAAATGTTCTTTGCTGATTCATCATCAACTACGCCTGCTTGACCCAGCGGCGTATTATTAGCAAGAGTTTCTTCTTGTGTTGCATTCTGTGCTTCTCCTCCTGCACAAGATGCCATAACTACCCCAATAAATAGTGCAGTCATTAATTGTATGAAATTCTTCATAAGGTTATAATTAAAGTGTTCTGAAATATTCAAGCACTGAACGTGCTTCATCTTGAGTTAAATTCTGATTTGCCATTGGTGAACCATTATATTCTACAAGAAGAAGCTTTCCAATTGGATCTTTGGATACCATTTCTTCTGGATTAAGAATCATGTTCATGACCCATTCTGGAGTTCTTCTCGACAATACATTCTTTGGCTCAGGACCTATAAATCGCTTATCTGTCTTGTGACATGCCGAACATTTCGCGTCAAAAATTACCTTCCCTGCAGCGGCCATTTCCTCACTAATTGCTTCTTCCAAGGTAACGCTGGTCACCGGACCTATTCCCTTGAAACTAGCAAAATCCTTTTCTACCTCTGCCAATGTTTTTGGTAAATCCGTTCTCGCTCCTGGAATCCCTCCAGTAGCTTCGGTCTTTTCTCCGCCACCTGAACAAGATGCCATCAGATATAGAAGAAAAATCATCGTGGTTTGTCGTATCATCTACTTGTTATTTAATGTGTAAGTTAATATGCTCTGCAAATATAAGATAAAAGGATATTTTTATCCTATTTAATTCCGTTTTTTTTTTTACATTTACAATTATGTTTTCAAATTCAGCCAAATACGCTATTCGAACCATCCTCCACTTATCTAAAATGGAGGCAGATTCTAAATCGACAGTCGAAGAACTCGCCAAGGAATTAGATATACCAAAGCCATATTTAAGTAAAATTCTACAGCAACTGTCCAGAAGTAATATTATTTCTTCACTAAAAGGTAGGGGTGGTGGATTTTACCTCGATGAAAACAATATGAATCGAAGGTTAATAGATGTTATAGTATGCATTGATGGGAAAAATATTTTTGATCAATGTATCATGGGACTCACAATATGTGATGCACAGAATCCATGTATTCTTCACACTGAATACAAAACTTTTAAAGTAAACCTTGAAAAGAAGATATGTGATGAGTCTCTTAAATCATTAATCACTGATTTAAAGAAAAAGAACAGGATTTAATTTTACCTGATAATTTGAACCCAACCTTTCATTTCCTGTCGTCGTTTGGATGGATCCACCAAATCAAACACGACTTCAGCAATATAAAAATAAGTACCGGACGACAGCTCATTTCCATTCGAATCCCTTCCATCCCAATCTATATAGATGGTTTTTTCGCCTCCAGATTTATAGTCAAACACCTGACGTCCCCATCTGTTGTACACTCTAAACTCCACACTTTGAACAAATCGAGCACATCGGGTCAGGTCACGTTCTCCGCAAATGGAATTTCCATTTTCATCGATGATTTCTCGATCGCTATATGCGCTAAATAAATCGTTACACCCGTCATTATTTCCTGGAGTAAATACATTTGGCAACTCATAATATGGGCAATTATCAAAGCACACTTTTTCACTAAACTCACTTCTATTACCCGAACGGTCTACTGCACGTACCTTATAACAACGCGCAAAAGAAGTGAGATCAGTATCGATGTAGATTGTGTCCGTTACTGTTGCCAAATATTGGAATTCCGCTTTGGTAGAATTAGCATAATACAGTTCATAAAACTGCACATCATCCTGGCATCCTCCCGGTACTGTAGCTTTCCATTTAATTATATTTTCAAAATCGGTAAAACCACAACCACTATTTTCCAAGAAATCCTCACAGTTGATGGTGGCTACTTCCAATTCCGGCTGACATGGAGCTACATCATCATTTGGCTGTACACAAATCATTTGTGATTTATTGATCTGCGGAGATTCCACTTTCGGATTCCCGTAGGATCCTTGTGTCTCAACATAGTAACAATATAAATCCGTATTTAGCAATGGTGTAGAATTCCATTGACCGGAATCCAGATAATTATACCCCATCAAATTCACATTAACGGAGTCAATCAGCGTTAAATTCATTTCGCCATCACTTTCTTCTCCTCTATATATATAATGCCATGGGTAATTTTGAACATTGTTTGTCCAAGGAACATTAAAAGTCCAAAACAAATTAATCTTTTCATACAGTGGTTTAGGCTGTAACCAAACAGTACTTGCTACGGCAGAAGTATCGATTGGATCAGTAGGGCCAACTACAGTAGCGTCATTAGAATACAGTACAACCCTAAAAACATGGGCATTATCCTCAGTATTTAAAGCAGTTACGGTGAAAGTAGTATCGGCAGTAGTGCCAACATTTTTGAATGTATTACTGATTAAACCCAATCCTTGTTGAACTTCATACCTATAATCTGTACCAAATTTAACTTTATCGATATCAAATGGAGGTTTCCACGAAACGGTCACCTCTCCAGCTACTTTATCAGTTTTATCCACCGTTACATGAGTCATCACAGGCGCATCAGCAATCATAGGATCAAGGCAAATTTCACTTGAAATTATACTTTCGCCTCCGCTAGGTTGTCCAAAAACAGCAACTAAACGATAGCAATATCCTGCTGCGACATTTAGTCCATTTCCTTTATTATTATCAATATAGGTAGTTTCCAATGGAGAAACCTGATCAATCAATTCGTAACCGAGAAAATCCGGCATACCCGTTTCACATTCACCCGGAACATAATTATACGAATCAACTCTCCTCCAAATCTGTATAGCTTGAGCATTAAAACAGTCATATTGTTCCCATTCAAGAGTCGCTTCTTTTTTAGCAAAATCAGCCTGTGCATTAACCCATTCAGGTTTTGGAGCTATAACTGTTATATTCCATGTAGCGAAATTTACTAATTTAGGCCCATCCACCGGGTCATCAGTTATTTTAAAAACAACCTGATACGGTTGATCTCTCACATGGAAACAATCGGTTTGCCATAGAAAATTTACCGAGGCAGAGTTAATAGGCTGCCATCTTCCGTCGGAAGGATCGATCGTCGCTGAATTACTATTTAGAAAAAACACCTGTGAAAATGCTTCTATTTTCACATCATCGTTATTAGGGTCGATACCAATAATGCTTTCATCTATAAGAGTACCTGCTTCCACGCAAATATCATCAGGCACTATCAAATCAGGCCGATCGTTGTCACATTCTCTGACTATTATCTGCATGTCCCTGATCACATATCCCAGCCGATACCACCTTCCTTGTATTTTCCTCCACTCCGTCACCTTAAAGGCCACGTTATACTCACGACCTCCGTACTCGTTCAATTTATCACCTGGAGCATCCCAATAGAGCTCTCCAGTATAAGGATTTATGGAAAAACTAGGCTCGTCTGTTTTATCTTCATTTAGATAATCAAAATTCACATAAAACTCAGGTGCAATAGGTGAACGGTAGTTTACCACATCTGCTCCTCTGTCCATTTTAGGCACTACCAACTCAAAAGAAAGGCTATCCCCATCCGGATCGTAAGCTCCAGGATTATGAACGAATGCCACTCCTGTACATGCTTCATCCACTGGGGGAATTAACATAATAGGTGAATTATCACAACCAAAAAACGGATCAATATTAATTTCCGCTTCGATATAAAAGGACGTATTCCCAGAATCTTGAATATTTAAAATTCCAAAATTCCTGTTCATCTCAAAATAACTGATTACATAACGTCCTGGCGCCCCATAGGTATGGGTAATTGAATACCGGACTACGGCAAGTTCATTCCCTAAATTAGTCGTGGACATGGACGGGTCGTTTGAACTTTCGGTAGGTACCACATACCCTTTTTCGCCGTCATTATCCGGGTCACTTCCATCTCCAAAACGAAGAGTACCGCCCCCAACTTCTATCGTTGAACCTGTATCTTTATAAATGACAAAGCTAATTCTAAAGGTAAGTCCTTGACAATTAACTCGTTCTACGATTAATTGTCCAGCGCGTAAATGCGTTGCATTGACTTCACCTCCAAAGAAGGAAACCATTATAAAAATGGCTATACTTAACCCCGCGATTTTAAATGGTTTCAACACGCTATTTCTTCTGTTTTCAATTCTATAAACAATAAATTTACAGATTAAGTTATATAAATCGGGTTTACTACCGACAAAACCGTTATTAAAGCGTTAAATTACTTTAAATTTTGAAATATTTGTAAGAATATTTATTTTCTATGGATGGAAGTGCCCCTATAGCTCAATGCTCACTTGATTTACCCGAAAAAACGCATCGAAAAATTCAGCTTTATTCCGACAAAATAGTCGTTATAAGGGGCCGAAAAACCGAATTAATTCCCCTTGAATCCGTAAAATCAATTTCACTTTCCAAAAAAGTACTTTTATTTCCCGCCATCTTGGGTGGAATTTTAATGCCTTTGGCCCTTTTGGGAGCTTTTAATGGCATAGGCTCACCATGGATTTTAATTATTCTTGCATTCATTGGGTTAATTGGCATTTACTTTGGTACTGCGGGCGAAATGGTCCTCGATATTGAATCCAATTCCGTCAAGCAACAATGGATACTCCTAGACCCACATCCTTATTTGAAAGATTTCATTCAACTTACCGAACAATTTATTGCCAAAGGAGGGGCAAATATTTATAGAATATGCCTCTCTCCAACCGAAATAGAATCGCTTTCTAAAAATGAAGAATTAGTATATACCGAAGGAAAAGTAATTCACCTCACTGACCACCAAACTAATGAAGGGAGTGAAATCTCATGTTTTTCGCTTATATTACCTCAAGACACCCATTTCAAAATAAAATATGAATTGGAAGGAATTATAATTCGAGCGTATCTTTACGGCACTTTAAAGGCATCAGATTTAGAAAATAAATAAGCTAGTAGCTTTTATACCTTGATTGCACTTTAAAGTATTACATTCCTATTATTTTTTATAAGAATATGGTTTGTTCTATATTTGAATTCTATTATTGCATTATATGGCTGAAACTGAGGAAAAGAAAAGTCTTGCGAAAAAACGCAAACGAAGATATTACGAGCCCATTATAAAGCGCTCCAAGTATTGGCCGGTTGTTCAATTAAGCAAACATCGGAAGGAATTTATCGAAGAGGTATCTGAGGAATCTTTGAAGAGAATTCTTTTAGTTAAGTCCTCAACAAAGGAATTGATTGAAGAAATCGAAACGGCCAGATACCGTGAAATGCAACGGATGAAATCAAATCCTTGGCGTGTCGATCCACCCGATGAAGCGGCGTTTTGGGATGATATCAAAAAAGATTTAGTGGAACTTTCTTCAAGTGAAACCACCGATCAGGACATTCAAAAAATATTAAAGAAAATTATCCTTCGTTATGCGAATGAAGTCGCTGGAAATTTTCGACCCAATCGATATACAGTTACCCGAAATATCGTAAAATTTGGATTTCGGCGTTTATTGAATGCAGCCCGAGTAAAGGGTCTGTTCGCAATATTCAAAAGCGATTATAACCTGACTGACAAAATTCAAATATTTGGAAAAATTAAACTGCTAAGAAAGTTGGCGAGAAAAGGCACCATCGTGATGGTTCCAACTCATTTCAGCAATCTAGATAGCATTCTAATCGGTTGGATCATTCACGTTCTTGGTCTGCCTCCATTTATTTATGGCGCTGGTTTAAATCTTTTTAACATCAAGATATTCGCTTATTTCATGAATAGCCTCGGAGCTTATAAAGTGGATAGGAGAAAGCGAAATCCGATTTATCTGGAAACGCTTAAAATGTATAGCCACTTGGCACAAATGAAAGGCGCTCACAGTCTCTTCTTCCCCGGCGGAACTAGAAGCAGATCAGGACATATCGAAAAATCATTAAAACGAGGGCTTCTTGGAACTTCCGTTGAAGCACAAAGAAGTTTATTAATGAACGAGGACACCAAACACAGACGTATTTACATTGTTCCCGTCACGATCAATTATCACTTCGTACTCGAAGCTCCTTCACTAATCAACGAATATTTAAAAAGAACAGGACAAGAACGTTATTACAGAGAAAAAGACGAATATTCCACCTCTTATAAAATCATTAAATTTTTAATAGAATTCTTCAAAAAAGGTTCTAACATCTCGGTCTCCATCGGACGTCCATTAGATGTTTTGGGTAATTACGTGGATGAAAATGGTCAAAGTATTGACAAACACGGGAATCAACTTAAAATTGCTGATTATTTCACTTCACATGGAGAAATAACGGAAGATGACCAACGAGAAAATGAATATACACGAATTCTAAGCGAAAAAATCGTTACGGAATATCACCGCATCAATCGGGTGTTTGCTTCTCATTTAGTTGCTTGGGTAGCGTTCCGACATTGGAAATCTCAATTCCCCAAAATGGATTTATTCAGTTTCTTAAGGCAACCAGAAGAAGAACTTGAAATTGAATATGAAGTATTTAAAAATGAGGTTGAAAAGTACCGCAAAATTATATTGGAGAAAAAAGCAAATAAAGAACTTAATATAGCCAAACATATGTACAGGGATATTGAGGAAGTAATTGCTTTGGGGCTTGAGAATGTTGGCCTTTACCATTTGAACAGACCCCTTATTAGAAAAGGAGATAAAATTATCACTAAGAGTTTACCTACCTTGTACTTTTATCATAATCGAATGGACGGATATGACCTCTAGTACTAAAAAACGCAAACCTTTAGGTGTACTTGGTGCTGGAAGTTTCGGTACTGCAGTCGCTAATATTCTGGCTCGAAACAACCAAGTGCTGCTATACGCTCGTGATGAAGCGTCGATTGAAGAAATGAAATCCACCGGAATTCGAAAAGGGCACCCTCTAAATGCTAAAATTACCCCTACCTGTGATCTAGAATCAGTTGCTGAACAATGCGATATTATTTTCCCAGTGATCCCTTCTTCAGGTTTTAGGAATTTAATGCGCCAAATGTCTCCAGTCTTAAGGCCTTCTCATATATTAATCCATGGAACCAAGGGATTAGATATACGATTACCTGAAAATAAAACAATTGAGGACGTTACTAAGTTAAGCCGCAGGGAAGTCAGAACAATGTCAGAAGTGATTTTGGATGAAACTTCGGTTATTCGCGTGGGTTGTATGGCTGGCCCAAATATAGCTAAGGAATTAGCCGACAACCAACCTGCCGCAACCGTGGTAGCAAGTCATTTTGAAGAGGTAATTACCTACGGCACAAAGTATTTAAGAAACGACCGATTTCAGACTTATGGAAATAGCGATTTAATCGGTATTGAATTAGCTGGAGTTTTAAAAAATATTATTGCTATTGCTGCAGGCGCCCTTCATGGCCTCGGTTTTGGAGAAAACGCAAAAGGTTTATTGGTGAGCCGAGGCATGATTGAGATCATGTATCTCGGTAAAGCGATGGGAGGAGATGCTCGTGCATTCTTGGGTCTAGCCGGTGTGGGTGATTTAGTGGCTACCTCAAATTCTCTTCACAGCCGAAACTTTCACGTAGGACATCGACTTGCTAAGGGAGAAAAATTAGTGGAAATCATCAATTCGATGGAAGAGGTGGCTGAAGGGGTAAATACCGTTCGAACCATGACCAAAATCGCAAATTATTACAAAGTAAAAGCTCCTATCACCCAAACATTATATCGCGTTTTATTTGAAGA
>JAHEMU010000138.1 GCA_024643485.1 Cytophagales bacterium | reverse complement strand
TATGAATTGAATTGGAAGAACGGTGATATCTATGGAATGATTATTAGTGAAGAAATAAAAATCCCCATCACCACCTTAAGAGAAATAGCGGTGAGTAATGGAAAGACTGTTTCCCCTGATTTAAAAATTATAGAGGAAGAATACAGAAATGTAAATGGCCTCGAAGTTTTAATGATGAAAATGAAGGGGACTATGTACGGAATTAAGTTCGAGTACTTTGGCTATTATTATTCCAATGATTCAGGAACAGTACAGTTTATTACCTATAGCTCAGATACTGTTTTAGAAAAAAACCAAAAACTTTGCGAGCAACTCCTTAACGGAATCACTACCCTAGAAAAATAATTTTATCCGTTATGTATTATATAATTAAATAATTTCATTTACTTTGTATTTCAAAGTACTTTTATATAGATGAAAGATCAGTATCAAAACGACCTGAATACCATAAAAGAGATTATGGAAAAAAGCACCCGATTTGTATCCCTAAGTGGCTTATCGGGTATTTTAGCTGGAATTTACGCTACCATTGGAGCCCTAGCGGCATATTATATAGTGTATTATTCAAAATCAATTCCTTATGCTTCGTTTCAATTGGGTATCTCTTCAAGTGAAATAATTCTATTGTTAATTATTGCTTCCATCGTCTTTTTTCTCACCATTGGCACTGCTATTATTTTATCCAACAGGAAAGCAACAAAATTGAAAGCCAAACTTTGGGATACCACCGGTAAGCAATTGACAGAACATTTATTTATACCCGTATTATTTGGAGGGTTGTTTATAGTACTTCTTTACTATCATGCTGCTTATACCTTGATTGCTCCGGCAAGTTTAATCTTTTATGGATTAGGTTTAATAAATGCGTCGAAATATACAGTGAGAGACATTAAACTCCTTGGAATTACCGAGGCGATTTTAGGCGTTACTTGTGGATTGTTTCCTGGTTATGGGTTGCTTTTTTGGTTTGTTGGATTTGGAGTAATGCATGTGGTTTATGGAACCATCATGTATTTAAAGTATGACAAGTGAAACAATCAATTAAAAAACTTCATAAGGCCTTTGAAAGCAATACCAGGCTCGGAATTATGTCGGCATTGGCTGTTAACGAGTACATGGAATTTAATGCGTTAAAAGATCTTTTAGCAGTTACTGACGGTAATTTGGCTAGTCATATCAAATTTTTGGAAAAGGAGGATTTTATAAAAGTCTATAAATTATTTATTAATAGAAAACCCAATACGCGCTATAAAATAACAGAATCCGGTTTGGGTGCCTTTAAACAACATATCAGTGCACTTGAAATATTAATCAAACAACATAAATAATTTTTTTACCACTCAACTTTGCATATCAAAGTACTTTTAATTAAGCTATGGAAAATTTAAATCTCAACGAAGTGACCGACCGCATTGCAGGTTCCATCACGCTAAAAGCAGTAATTGTTGGCATTTTAGCCTTAATTCTACTAATTCCAACCGTCATGATAAACAACGTCATAGATGAGCGGAATTCCTTCCAACAGGAAACGGAAAAAACCGTGAGTGCAGGGTGGGGAACACAGCAACTTATTAATGGCCCCTTCTTAACCATTCCATATTCGGCCTCCTACGCCGACGGCAGAGGAGGTACTGTTTCGACTTTGCGCCTTTTACACCTTACTCCCGAAGTAGTCACCTTTGATGGGAAAATTGAAACTTCAATTAAAACAAAAGGAATTTATGATGTGATCCTATATGAGTCAATTATAGAAACCTCGGGTATCTTTAAACTACCAAAAGAATTTCTTGATACGGTTGATTCAGCCTCCGTGTACTACGATGATGCCTATTTAAGTATTGGTATTTCTGATCAAACTGGGATTAATAGCATTGATCAACTCAAATGGAACGATGGGTCCTATAAATTTAAAGTGGGAATACCAGAAGACGACATCACCAATTCCGGGGTTTACACTGCGGTTAAAATAGATCCTAAAACTTCCCAATATACCTTCAGTTTTAACTTGGATATTAAGGGTCATGAAAAACTGGATTTCATCCCCGTGGGTCAGGAAACACATGTCACGTTAAGTTCTATCTGGCCCGATCCTTCTTTCAATGGAAACTTTCTTCCTACCCACGAAATTAACGATGCCGGATTTACCGCCGAATGGAATATCTTTCATTTGAGTCGCAATATTCCTGAATTTTGGACCGGTGCGAAAAAATGGGAATTGGACCAATCTTTTGGTGTAAACTTAATCCAACCGGTAAATGAATATCAAAAAAACACACGATCCATCAAATATTCCTTCCTTGTTATTTGTCTTACATTTTTGGTATTTTTTCTAACTGAAATTATAAAGAAAAAAAGACTGCACCCTTTCCAATATGTGATGGCAGGCTTAGCGCTTATCCTTTTTTACATCCTTCTTATTTCATTGTCTGAACACCTTGGATTTAATCTAGCGTATCTAATCTCCTCAACCCTAACAGCTCTGATGATTACGCTTTATATGAAAGCCATTTTTCGTGGAGAGCAAGTTCACTGGGTGCTGCTACTTTTCTTTACCATTATCTATGGCTTTATTTATATCATTTTACAATTAGAAGGATTTGCGTTGCTTACTGGGGCTATGGGATTATTCATCGCCCTCAGCGCGACCATGTACCTCACAAGGAATATCAATTGGTACCAAATGAATACCAAATCAAAATAAGCAGAATTCAACGGTTCCGTCTAGTTTAAAACCAGGACGGAACCGTTAATTTTTCTAATCTTCATGGAGAACAAAGACCTCCTCAATAGATAAATTAAATACCATTGCAATATCATAAGCCAATTTTAAAGAAGGGTTGTACTTCCCTTTTTCCAAGAAAACGATGGTCTCTCGCCTAACATTCACTCTTTTCGCCAAGTCTTCCTGAGTTAGCCCATCCCGAGCTCTCAGTTCTTTAATTTTCGTTTTCATCCTCCACGCCACTAAATGAATAATATAAATATAGAACCAAGAAAACGGCCCCCATTCCAATAATTCCCAATCCAATCGGAACAATTATCTCTAATTCCGACTCACGGAATAGAAAATAAATCAACAACCACATATAAAAAGAATACATAAAGGCACCGGCGCCCGCCTTTTGCTTTATTCGATTACTCAATTCATCGTCTGCTGGTAAACCCTGCTTTTCATTTTTATACCGATTGTAAGCTATATATAAACTAAATGCCACAACGGTTAAAACCAATCCAAGTAAGACAAACTCTTGAGTTCCTAACGCTTGCTTACTGGAATAAAACCACATAAACATCCCAAATGTGGTGGTTCCTGCTAATATCAGCATGACTGAAGTTCTAATTTTTTTCATTTTTAATGTTATTTATTTCTAACACAATGTTATATATTTATAACATATAAAGCAAGAGGATGTCTTAAAAAAAAATGATAAATAAGGCTCCCTTACTATACGTTATTAGCCGTTTAGAAAAAATTAAGCATTTATCATTGCCCTAGTAATGTGGAAGGACTGTATATTGTACCGGGGAGGGGTGGTTATTTCCCAACAAAATCTTGACTGTATTTCCAAGCACATTATTCTTTTTCTTACAGGTTTAAACGCTTAAATTTGCCTCTCTAATTATCTTTCTATCTTTAGCTAATATGAATCCATCTTCTATAAAATTATTTCCAACCCTTTCTGTTTTTATAGATCGCGCGAAATCCCTTTCTATTTCCAATGAAAGAAAAGAAATACTTAGTCACCTCATCGAATATATTCAAACCAAGGTAGCAAATAACCAGGCCGTCAACCTGAATTTTATTTGCACACATAATTCACGGAGAAGCCAATTTTCTCAAATCTGGGCAAAGACCGCCTCCGAATTCTATCACATTAACACGAATTGTTATTCTGGGGGTGTAGAAGTTACCGCTTTTAATGAACGAGCGGTTGCATCGATTGAACGGGCTGGATTTAAGGTGGAGAAAGAGGGATCAACTAACCCAAAATATCTAATTAAATTTAATGAAACTGCTGAGCCTATCATTGCATTTTCAAAATTATTTGATGACCCACAAAATGAGGCTGAAAAATTTGCGGCCATCATGACTTGCTCACATGCCGACGAGAATTGTCCGTTTATTCCAGGGACCGAGCAGCGTATTCCTGTCAGATATTTCGATCCTAAACAATTTGACGACACGGAAGAAGAGGCCGCTAAATACGATGAGCGTTCACTTCAAATCGCATCCGAAATGTTTTATGTATTTTCCAACATTAAAAATTAAGTTAGAATGGGAGTTTTTGAACGTTATTTAACTATATGGGTGGCCTCGTGTATTGTGGTTGGCATAGCAATAGGTCATTTTTTCGGGGATTATATCCATATTTTAAGTAGTCTCGAAATTGCTAATGTTAATATTCCCGTATCGATATTGGTTTGGTTAATGATTTATCCAATGATGGTACAGATCGACTTTTCCTCATTGAAGTATGTTTCGAGAAATTGGAAAGGGTTGAGTTTAACTGTGGTGGTTAATTGGTTAATCAAGCCTTTTACCATGGCCTTATTTTCCTATGTATTTTTCTTTAAAATATATCAAGCTTGGATGCTTCCTGAAGAGGCCGAACAATATTTAGCTGGAGCCATACTATTAGGCGCTGCTCCTTGCACTGCCATGGTATTTGTATGGTCCTATCTCACGAAAGGAGATGCAAATTACACTCTAGTACAGGTATCTGTAAACGATCTGATTTTATTGATTGCCTTTATACCAATCGTTGGTTTTCTATTTTCAGTTTTTGATATTCAGTTTTTGAATGGCAGTGGAGAAATAATAGGTGTCCCCTATCCTACTTTAATAACTTCTGTAGTCATTTTCGTATTAATACCACTTATTGCCGGCTATTTTACTAACCGAGTATTATTAAAAAATAAAGGAAAAGAGTGGTTTGAAGAGACCTTTTTGAAAAGATTAAAGCCTGTGAGCATCGTCGCTTTGCTCACTACCTTGATATTAATATTTGCCTTTCAAGGGAATACCATCGTAGAACATCCTTTGTCCATATTATTAATCGCTATCCCATTAACCCTTCAAACCTATTTTATCTTTTTTATCAGTTGGTTTAGTGGTCGGTTTTTAAAACTGAATCATGCCATTTGTGCTCCATCGGCAATGATTGGGGCGAGCAATTTCTTTGAATTGGCAGTTGCGGTAGCCATTGCCCTGTTTGGATTAAATTCTGGAGCTTCTTTAGCAACCGTAGTGGGTGTTTTGATAGAAGTACCCGTGATGTTGTCCTTGGTGAAAATCGCCAATAAGTGGAGATATTAACTGGTAATTATTTCAATCAGTGATTATAAAACTTCGCTCACTAAAAGCGGGCACCGTAGACTTTGCGTCATAAAAGTAGCGAATCTCGTCCTTTGCATCCATCAGTCCTAGGCTGTACAACACGGGCACAAAATGGTCTGGAGTTGGGGCGGCCAATTTCCCAAGAGGGTGGCTGGTTTCGTATTGAATTATTTTATTGAATTCCCTTTCATTTATTTGCTTCGAGAGCCAATGATCGTACTCCTCTTCCCAACCATAAGGAGTCATGTCATTCACTCTCATCTTTTGCCCAGCTAATTGCAAATTATGAATCAGGGATCCACTTCCTATAATTAAAACCCCTTTACTTCTCAAACTTTTCAACAACCTCCCCATTTCAAAATGGTAATCGGGTTTAGCATAATAGTCGATACTCATTTGAAATACCGGAACATTCGCATTTGGAAATAAATGCATAAGCATAGGCCATGCACCATGATCCAACCCCCAATCGGTCGTTTCGGTAATTGAAGGCACTAATTTATGTACTTCGGACGCGACTTCTGGCGCTCCCTTTGCGTGGTAATGAACCTGATAATATTCACTAGGGAACCCATAATAATCGAATATCTGCTCCTGTTTTGGTGAGGTGTTGACAAAAGTACCACGAGTACACCAATGTGCCGACACAATTAACGCAGCTTTTATTTCAAAAGCCTTTTCCAATTTTTGTCCTAAATGAAATAATGAATTCCAAAATGGACGTTCATCTTTGGAAAGAGGGATGTCCATGGGGCTACCATGCGAAGTGAATAAAACTGGCATTCTTTTACTTTGAAAAAGTAAAGAGTCAGTAAATTTTTGAAAATCAGCTAGACTAGAATTTACCATATACTTTCAGACTACCTCCACATTCCCAATATTAGTCCAATGACCGTAAAATAGATAACGATATACCCGCCATTGATAAAAATGTATTTCCAGCTTTTTAATTCAAACAAAGCGATGACCATAAACATGGTAAAAGCCCAGCCGAATCCGGCTAGAAAACCCGCCGTCATTCCCCATTGCCAATCGGTAGCCGCGTCGCCTAAAAAAAACGCCAAATTATATGACATCAGATAAGCCAGTAGAAAAGATAGTCCGAATATCTTCGCCGGGTTCGAACCTTTCAGCTGCTCATCGGTGAGTTTGTTTTCACGTTGCCATACGCCAGCGAAAAGTGGCTTTGAGTACCAAATAAACCCAAGAATTAAGCTAAAGACTGCACAAACGAGAACGGCGACGTGGTTGATTATCATATTTTCCATAATGGTAAATTTTAAGTATTAATCACAATTGAAAATAAAAGCTATTTCAACATTTGTTTAATTTTAGCCCCTATTTCTTCTTCATAAAACATAGGTCCACACATGTGGCATTTCGTTATGGCATATAATTCTTTGGGATCATTTGCCCGTTTGAAAATTTTCTCAGCCATTTTAAAAGGAATTGTTTCATCCTCAGTACTATGAATTATTAGCACTGGCACCTGTATATTTTCTATTGATTTCTTAATGCTGTAACCTTCAGAAACGAATATTCGACCCAACAAACTTGCCGACTTTGCAGCGATATCCTTATGAGAAGAAAAAGCACCCTCTGCCACCATTGCATTAACCTTTTCCCGATTTTGCTCTACTAGCTTTCCTGCCAAATTTCCACCTAACGATTGTCCGTAAACCACTATTTTATTCCCTTTAGAACGATCTACCAAATAATCTAAGGCCGCATTCGCATCCAACAGAACATCCTTTCGTGTAG
>JAHEMU010000137.1 GCA_024643485.1 Cytophagales bacterium | reverse complement strand
CAAAGTTTTTTCAATTAAATTTGGAATATGCGCCATGGTTTTTAGCAAACTTCTCAGCCCATCGGAGTTCCAAGATTCAAGGGTGCCGGCCTTTCCGTATTCAGCATTTTCAACATCGGTTAATGCTTCCTTAGTCACCAATTGCCCATTTACTATATAACGTGCGGGGCGAGTATATTCTTCTATGACATCGCGAGGTGAGAATACAGCCTTATATTCATATGGCCATGTGCGTACGATGGGCAGGCCTCCAACACGACAATCATAAGAATCAATCTTCATACGAGTATTTTCGTAACCCAAAATAACATTACCCATTCCAGGAGCAACGCCACAATCTACTACAGCGATGACACCTTTATCTTTCGCGAGTTGATCGAGGCCAAAAGCATCTTCCGGGAAGAAACTGATATCCACGATATTTTTACCAAGATTGATGATATGTTCGACGGTTTTATATCCCATGAAGCCAGGAACCGCGCCAATAAATAAATCAGTGGTTTCAGCAAGATTTTTTAATACCGTTGCATCTGATAAATCTGCTTTCTTTGTTTTTATTCCAAAAGAGGATAAATAGGCTAAAGCTTCAGAATTTATGTCAACTGAAAGTACGTCATGTTGGCTAGATAAGTCTCGAGCGATTGCTGAACCAACGAGTCCAGCCCCTAAAACAGTTATTTTTTTCTTCATAAATAGAACATTATATACAGTTTATGGTAATATTTCGTAAGTTTATGGCGTAAAAAGAAGATTTATTCGACGAAAATGAAAGAAATATTTGAAATTTCGTCCCATATATTACACAGTTGGTCGAACCATTGTGATGAAATTCAATAATTTCATGTATATTTAACTTCTTAACGACTTTTTAAGATGCGTAAATTTATTTTTTTAACTGTCTTGGTTGTAGTAGGGACACTTAGAGCACATGCACAGCAGGATGCTCAGTTTTCTTACTTTATGTACAATTCACTTTATTTTAATCCGGCAAATGCAGGGATTGAGAACCTTACTAGATTCACTGCGATTCATCGTAGTCAATGGGCTTTTTATCAGTCTGACTTTGACGATGGTGGAGCTCCACAAACGCAGGTGATATCCTTATCTTCGCCGATTTTCAAGCTTAAAAGCGGTTTTGGGGGGCATATCGTTCGCGATCAATTAGGAAATCAAAGCAACCTAGAAGTACAAGGAGCGTATGCCTATCATCTTGGGATTAAGCAAGCGAAAATTTCACTGGGAGTGCGGTTTGGGTTTGTATCTCAATCGTATGATTTCAGCAAATACCGATATATAGATGGTGGCGACCCAATTTTGAGTTCCTATAGTGGGATTGAATCACAAGTACGCCCAGATATGGCAGCTGGAATTATGTTTATGCATGAAAAATATTACGCGGGAGTAAGTTTTACACATTTATTAAAGTCGACATTTGATTTCGGATTGAATGATACTCGGAACGCTTTAACGAACCACATGTATATAAACGGTGGTTTTTATTATAATTTAAGTACAGCGGCGAAATTTAATTTCCCTGTTTTATTTCAAACGGATTTTAATCAGTATAATTTTACTGTAGGGACTATCATGACAATGATGGAGCGGAATAAGGAAAAAATGTGGGCAGGGGTGATGGTTCGTCAGTCAGAAGATGTTGGGTTAATGTTAGGTTATCATTTTTTAAAGGATAAATCCTTGCGTGTAGGATACTCATTTGGTTATATATTTAAAGACCAAGCCGCAAAGGAGCCAACCTCTCACGAATTCATATTAATATATGAATTACCACCGATTGGTCCGGTCGATAAGAAGCAACAACATACTCCTCGATTTAGACATTAAAGAAAATTAACGATTTATTTTGCAATTTGTGACGAATATATTCACTTTGCAGTATGTATGTTTGTAGGTAAGAAGTAAAAGATTTAATTTGTCACCTCGAATTTTTTAACATTAGTAGAAGAAATTTTTATATCTTTCACGAAATTTTCTTTTAGTTAAAAAGATTGAGACAAAATATAAAATAAGGTAATTAAGATTATTATGAGGTTAAACTTCAATTTTGCTAAAGGTGTCTTTCTAATCGGTATACTCGCTATCGCAGGTTTGAGTAGCTGTAGTTTGTTAGGAATTGGCGGTGGTGGAGAAGGCGGAGATGCTGGACAAGTTCGGGATGGTATTCCTGGAAGAGAAGGATGGGCAATGGTAAATCCTTACGGTATGGTTCCCATTCCTGCTGGAACGTTCCATATGGGACAAACGGATGAGGATCCTGCTTCGACACAGATAAATTTTAATAAACAGGTAACGATAGGTCAGTTCTTTATGGATGATACTGAAATCACCAATAATGAATACCGTCAATTTGTTTATTATATGCGAGATAAATTAGCTGCTATTATGGGACCACTTCCATACGATCAGCAATTAAGAGCATTAGTAGATGCGAAAATTGATACTACTACATGGGGAATGTATCCAGACACTACAGTTTGGGTAAGAGATTTCTCTCATCACATGGGAGACCCTATTCAGGATTATTATTTCTGGCACCCAGGATACGATGATTATCCGGTGGTTGGAGTAACATGGGAACAAGCGAACATGTTTAGTAACTGGAGAACGTTGTATTGGAATGAATTCAGAAAATATAATGCAGACCCTGTAATGCCAAACTTCCGTTTACCTTCAGAGGCTGAATGGGAATACGCATCACGAGGTGGTAGAGATATGGCGAAGTACCCTTGGGGTGGTCCATATATAAGAAATAGTTTAGGTTGTATGTTGGCAAACTTCAAACCAGGTAGAGGTAACTTCTACGATGATGGATATGCATATACTTCTCCTATTCGTGCATTCTTCCCTAACGATTACGGAATTTATGACATGTCAGGAAACGTAGCTGAATGGTGCTTAGATGAATTCAATTCAGCTTCAGTGCCAACGGTTTGGGATTTAAATCCACAATTCTTGGTAAACAAAGCCATTCCTTCACATCCTAATTTCGATCCAAATTATGTTTCTAAAAAGGTAATTCGGGGTGGAAGTTGGAAAGACATTGCTTACTACTTGCAAACAGGTACTAGAACTTACGAATACCGTGATTCTGCAAGAGCTTATATCGGATTCAGAAATGCGATGACCCATTTAGGTCGTTCCTCAGGATTTGAATTTTAAAATTATTTCTTAAATTTAAGAACTTTATAACCTAATCTATCTGTAACTAAATAATAAAACAATGAGCAGAAAAAAAGGCGGATTTACTGAACTATTGTTTAAGACCATAATGCCGAAAGTATATGGTATTGGAGCAGCAGTTGTTATCGTTGGTGCCATGTTCAAAATTCTTCACCTCCCAGGAGCGGCAGAGATGCTTGGAATTGGTTTAACAACAGAGGCTATCATTTTCTTCCTAAGTGCATTTGAACCTGCACACGCGGAAATTGATTGGTCAAGAGTTTACCCTGAATTAGCTGATGATTATGACAGCGGTACTCCAAAAGCTAGACTTTCAAACAAAAAAGATGGTGCTACACCAACTGAACAATTGGACAATATGCTTGAGAAAGCTAAAATTGGTCCAGAATTGATTGAAAGCTTAGGAAAAGGCATGAAAAACATGGCAGATTCGGCGTCGAAAATGTCAAGTTTAGCAGATGCAGCAGTTGCCACTAACGACTATGCCAAAAACGTTAGTTCAGCTTCTAAATCATTAATTGATATGAACAAATCTTATGCACAAACTGCTGAGGCAATGGCTGGTATGTCAAAAGCTGCAGTGGATGCGTCAGAATATCAAACTCAGGTTCAAAATGTTACCAAAAACCTAGGTGCTCTTAACAACGTGTATGAAATGGAATTGAAAGACGCGAATACGCATCTTAAAGCCATGAACAAATTCTACACTAATATGACAGAAGCTGTTGATAGCATGTCAAAAGTTGGAGAGAACAGTAAGAAGTTTACCGAAGAACTTTCTAAGTTAACAGGTAATTTGACGGCACTTAATAATGTGTACGGTAACATGCTGACTGCAATGAGAGGAAGCGGTTCCAGCGCCAAGTAAAAGTAAGTTTTATTTAAACTTTAAATTTGTAAACTATGGCTGGAGGTAAACAATCCCCAAGAGATAAGATGATTGGTATGATGTACCTGGTGTTGACAGCGCTTCTTGCGCTTCAGGTAAGTAATGCTGTTCTTGAAAAATTCATTTTCATTAATGGTACACTTGAACAACTAGGTAAAGATTCCAATGATAAAAATAGTTCAACTCTGACTACAATTGAGGCAGAAGTTGCTAAAAAAGGAAATCGTCCTGAGCACAAGAAAGTTTTAGCAAGTGCTACAGAACTCAGAAAATTGACTTCTGATATGCGCGCTAATTTCTCAGCTTTGAAAGATAAAATGATTGAAGTAACCGGTGGTTATGAATCAGGTCATGAAGGCGATAAAAATATGATTGCTGGTGCAAAGGATTACGATAAGGTGAGTACTTTAATGCTACAAAAGCCTGATGGTAAAGAATTTGAGAAGCAATTAGATGATTACGTAGCGGCACTAAATAAATTAGCTAAAGACAATGATTTAGGTTTAGCTGAATTACCACAGCTGACTAAAAATGGTGATCAAATGGAAGCATTTAAGAATAATCCGGATCAAAATGTAAAGGATTTCTTAACTATTACATTTGAAAGTACACCTACTGCTGCAGGTATGGCTTCAGTTTCTCAATTGGAGGCAGAAATGCTTGAAATGGAGAAAAACGTATTGAATGCCATGGCTCAGAAAGTAGGAGCTGCGATTGTTGACTTTAATATCATCGTTCCTATGGTTCGACCTAAGTCTGCGATTGTTGCGTCAGGTGCTAATTACGAAGCTGATTTATTCATCACGGCTTCTGCTTCAGGATTAAATCCTGAAATGAAAGTTAATGGTGCTGAAATTACTGTGGAAGATGATCCTACTGGTATTAAAATGGGAAGAGTAAAAATTCCTGCTAGA
Organism: Cytophagales bacterium; assembly: GCA_024643485.1. Lineage (GTDB taxonomy): Bacteria > Bacteroidota > Bacteroidia > Cytophagales > Cyclobacteriaceae > JAHEMU01. Next base: position 2,098 of record JAHEMU010000137.1, on the reverse strand, counting down.
GGTGAAGGTAAAAAACAGTTTACAACAACTATTTCTGTAAACGATACTACATTTACTGCTACTTACGAGTATGAAGTAATCACTCCTACTTTACAGATTTCATCAGCTACACTAAAAGCGCTTTATGCAAATTGTGCTAACCCACTTAATGTTCTTTGCCCTTCTTTAGGTAATGAGTATAACCCTTCTTTTGCTGCCTCAAATGCTAAAACCATTAATGGTGGAAAAACTGGATTGGTTAAAATTGTTCCTACTAGTAGAAGAAGTGTTGAACTTACCGTTAATAGTAATGGTGTTTATGTAGGTAAAGAAACATTTGCAGTAAAAAGTGTGCCTGAACCTAAAGTTCAAGTTTTGGATAGAACTAATAATCGTGCGGATAACAAGGAATTTATATCAGCTGCTAATGCTACCACTTTAACGGTGATGGTTGTTGCTGATGAGAATTTTGCTGCTGAAGCACCGGAAGATAAAGTGTATATTGTGCAATCAGGTCGAGTATTTTTACCAGGTGCAGCTCCTAAAGCTTTTAGCGGAGCAAGAATACCAACGGGTAATGTTAGACCAGGTACAATTACAATTGCCGTGGATAAATTGGTTAGAAGAAGGTACGATGGCTCTTTAGAAGAAGTAAAACTAGATAGACCATTTATCCCAGTAAATGTTCGATAATTTATTATAATGAATATGATGTTTAAAAAATTATTGTTGTTGGTATTTATCACCCTGATCACTGGTCCAAGTTTATTTGCCCAGTGGGAGATTTCAGAGGATGAACAATTCTACCGCATACGTGTATGGCGTAGAATTGACCTTAGAGATAAACAAAATAAAGGTTTCTTTGCTAGAGGTAAAGAAGTAACAAAGTTTATCTTGGAAGGTATTAATTCAGGTGAAATCACTGAAATTTATCGAACGGATGATTTAGTTGAAAAAGTCACCAAAGATGAGTTTTTAGGAGGTATCCAAAAACAGGCTGCTCAAGCTGTAACGGCCTATGACCCAAATGTAACTTATGAATTTGGAGAAAACGTTAAAGCGTCAGATGGTAATACTTATTCATCTATTCAACCTGGAAATTATGGATTTGAACCATCTGATCCATTAAATGTAGGTATTTATTGGTCATTAGTTGATCCAACATCTTTATCTGCGGATTTGTTTAACGAAACTGAATTTGCGATAATTGAGGTAATTGAAGATGTAATATTTGATAAACGTAGAAGCCGTCTATTCTATGATATTGAAGCTATTACATTAATGGTTCCTGGTGATATTATGATTAATAGTCCTTTAGCAACTAATACAGATACTCCTTTCGGTGTTATCAAATACGATGAAATTGAAAAGATGTTCCGTAATAATCCTGAAGCTAAATGGATCAATCGTTATAATCCTAAAGAATGGAAGAATTTCGCCGATGCATTCTTATTAAGATTGTTTAACGGACCTATCATTCGATACGAAAACCCAGATGGATTGAAAATTTCTGATCTATTCCCAGATAATCATTTTGAAGCGGTTCTTGAAATGTCTCGCTATGAAATGTTTTTAATGGAGAAAGAACATAATTTATGGGAGTACTAAAAAGTACACCTAGATATACAAAAAGGGCTACTAAACAGTAGCCCTTTTTATTTTATATCAAAGTATGATTTAATTTTAGTCGCTTTATCGTCGCCAATTATTTTACTGAGTTCTTCAATGGGTTGACTGGATATATTTTTTAGACTTTTAAACTCCTTCCTTAATAGTTCAATTGTTTTTTGCCCTATTCCTGGGATTTCTTCTATTTCACTTTTGAAGGTGTTTTTTGACCGTTTTTGCCTGTGAAATGTTATGGCAAAACGGTGTGCTTCATCTCTTAATTGTTGTAGTAATTTTAATGAAGTAGATTTTTTATGGATGTGTAAAGGAATACTATCTTCTGGATAATAGATTTCTTCAAGTCGTTTAGCGATTCCTATTACAGGTATCTGCCCATATAAATTGATTTCTTTCAGTGCAGTTACAGCGCTACTCAGTTGTCCTTTGCCGCCATCGATAAGTATTAACTGCGGTAAGGGTAAATTTTCCGCTATAAGTCGTTGGTATCTCC
>JAHEMU010000136.1 GCA_024643485.1 Cytophagales bacterium | reverse complement strand
CGGGTGTATCCTTGGCCTTCAGCAATCAGATCAGGCTCTCCCCCCATCAATGCCAATATCTCTGGCGCAAAAATAATTCCCGTGATGCTGAATATCGTGGCGATAATAAAACTGAGAGTAATTATTTGTCCAGCCGAATGTGAAGCAGCCCTGATATTTTTTTCTCCTACACGCCTCGAGACAAAAGCAGTAGCGGCCATACTCATGCCAATTCCTATGGCAAATAAAATCATGATAACCGATTCGGTTAGCGTTACTGTGGCAATCGCATTTACACTAATCTTACCTACGAAATAAATATCCACAACGGCAAAAAGAGACTCCATTACCATCTCTAGAATCATCGGTACAGATAACATAAAAATGGCCTTTTTTATGCTTCCGGATAGATATTCCTTTTCCTCGCCTTTGACAGCAATAAAAAATAACCGAAGGGTCCGAGTTAATTTATTCATTCTTGGAATATCGAATTAATGAGACGGCGTTTGAAAATGACTTTCTTAGAACCTCAAATATAAAACATAAGTGTTTATTTTCTTCTTCAAAATTGACATTGATTGAAAAATTGGGTTTTTGAATTGTGGGCAAGGAAATTGGGCTTTCCTTAAAACACTTTTATAACAGTAAGTTAATATGCAATAAATAAAGACTTATCGCGGAATATCGTAGATTTGTATTGATGGCAAAAAATCGTAAAAGGAATCAAAAAGCTGAAACGAGTATTTCCAGCTTAGAAGGTAAAATCATTGCACTTCTCTATAATAGTCCACTCAAATCATTCACACTAAAAAGCGTTATAAAACGGTTGGGATTTCATTCTAAAATTGTGAATAACCAAGTGCCTGTAGCTTTGTCAAACTTAGTGAAGGCAGGTAAAATTGAGGTTCATAGAGGTAATTATATTTCAAAAAGAAAGCCGGATGAAGCTCAAGGTAGAGTAGACCATGTTAGTTCTCGATTCGCATATGTAGTCATGGAGGAGGGTCCGGATATCTACGTGAAGGCGAAAGATATGCTCCATGCTTTGCATGATGATATTGTTAAAATAGCGGTTTATTCTTCTAAACACGGGGGAAAAAAGGAAGGTAGAATTACAGAGATCGTTAAGCGCGCCAAAACAAACTATGTGGGCAGGGTTGAGGTTTCCAAAAACTATGGCTTTCTAGTAGTGGATAATAAAAAAGTCCACGAGGATTTCTTTATCCCTGAAGATGGCCTGAATGAAGCTCAAAATGGTGACAAAGTGATTTTTGAAATTACTCAATGGCCAACGGATTCAAAAAGCGCTCAGGGTAAAGTTATTAGAGTGCTTGGAAAGGCGGGTGAACACAATGCGGAGATTCACAGTATAATGGCCGAGTATGATTTGCCTTTCGAATTTCCTCAAGAGGTGGAACATGAAGCGAATGCTATTTCTGATGATATCAGCGATGAGGCGAAACACAGAAGGGACATGCGAGGAGTTCTTACTTTTACTATCGACCCCTTCGACGCGAAAGATTTCGACGATGCATTGTCGCTAGAAGTTTTACCTAATGGAAATTATGAAATTGGAATTCATATTGCCGATGTAACTCATTATGTACTGCCGAAATCGGAATTGGAAAAAGAGGCCTTCCACCGGGCAACCTCTGTTTATCTGGTAGATCGAACCATTCCAATGCTTCCTGAACGACTTTCAAATGGCCTTTGTTCCCTTCGTCCTGAAGAAGATAAATTGACATTTTCTGCGATATTTGAAATAAATGATAAAGCCAAAGTCCTTAATCAATGGTTTGGCAGAACTATTATTCACTCCAACCGACGGTTTACTTATGAAGAGGCTCAGCAGGGCATCGAAACCGGTGAAGGTGACTTTGCTTCTGAATTAATTACCCTGAACGAGCTGGCGAAAATGTTGCGCGAAGAGCGTTTTAAGAAAGGTGCAGTAAACTTTGAAACGACGGAAGTTAAATTTCGACTCGATGAAAAAGGAACTCCAATTGAAGTGGTCCCTAAAATCCGTGTCGATTCACATAAATTAATCGAAGAGTTTATGTTGCTGGCTAATAAAATGGTGGCAACGTTTGTATTTAAGCGTCAAAAGGGTAAAATCAAAGATACATTTGTTTACAGGACTCATGACGACCCTAATCCTGAGAAAATAGCCGATTTTGCATTGTTCGCGAAACGATTTGGTCACGATTTAGATGTTGCAAAGGGTGGGCTTTCAAACTCAATCAACATGCTGCTCCATGAAATAGAGGGGCAACCAGAAGAAAATGTGTTGCAAACACTCGCTATCCGATCCATGGCAAAGGCGATTTATACCACAGAAGAAAAAGGTCATTTTGGACTCGCATTTGATCACTATACGCATTTCACCTCGCCAATACGCCGGTATCCGGATATGATGGTGCATCGCCTGCTTCAACATTATCTCGATAATAATACGTCCAAAGATCGAGAGGAAATCGAAAAGAAATGTAAGCACAGCAGCGATATGGAAAAAAGAGCTTCTGAAGCAGAACGCGCCTCGATTAAATACAAACAAGTCGAATTTATGGAAACCATGAAGGGACGAGACTTTGAAGGAGTAATTAGTGGGGTGACTGAATGGGGAATCTATGTAGAGGTTCGCGAAACGGCTTGTGAAGGCATGATTCGACTTACCGATTTGAAAGACGATTTTTATGAATTTGATGAACGGAATTATCGGGTGGTTGGCTCCATGACGCGTAATACCTATACCTTGGGCGATGACATAAAGGTACGAGTAAAACATACTGACATAGATAAACGCATCATTGATTTGGAATTGGTTTGGGGATAGTAGGTTGTGTAACCAATATCACTTTATTCATGCACAATTTATTTTATTTTTGTAAAAGTAAGATTGAAATTTATCCAATAATTTAAAATATTTTGTCTATGAAGATTGAACAAATCTATACAGGATGTTTAGCTGAAGCAGCTTATTACATTGAATCCAATGGTGAGGCCGTAATCATTGACCCTCTAAGAGAAACAGAAGATTATATTACTAAAGCAAATGAAGATGGTGCCAAAATTAAATATGTTTTGGAGACACACTTTCATGCCGACTTTGTAAGCGGTCATATTGATTTAGCGAAGAAAACCGGAGCGACTATCGTCTATGGGCCTAATGCCAATCCTAATTATGACATTCATGTTGCCAAAGATGGTGAAGAATTGAAAGTAGGTAAAATCACCATTAAAGTATTACACACGCCTGGCCATACCATGGAATCTTCAACGTATTTGTTGATTGATGAAAAAGGAAAAGAAAGAGCCATTTTCTCAGGAGATACCTTGTTTATTGGAGATGTTGGCCGACCAGACCTCGCGATTAAATCGGATGTTACTCGCGATGACCTTGCAGGGTTCCTATTTGATTCTTTGCGAAATAAAATAATGACTTTACCAGACGATGTCATTGTTTATCCAGGTCATGGTGCAGGCTCTGCTTGTGGAAAAAACATGAGTAAAGAGACTTATGACACGCTAGGAAACCAGAAAAAATTCAATTACGCTTTGCGCGCCAACATGACTCGTGAAGAATTCGTGAAAGAAGTAACGGATGGTTTAGTCGATCCTCCTCAATACTTCCCGAAAAATGCAATGATGAATAAAATGGGGTACGATAGCTTTGACCAAGTTTTGGCAAAAGGAACAAATGCCCTAAATCCTACTCAATTTGAAGAGTTGGTGAATAAGGAAGAAGCGATTGTTTTGGACACTCGTACTAAAGATGAATTTAGAGATGGACATATTCCAAACTCCATCTTCATTGGACTTGATGGCTCATTCGCGGTTTGGGTAGGTACTTTGATCACCGATATCAACCAGAAATTTGCTATCGTTACAGATCCAGGTAAAGAAGAGGAAGTGGTGACTAGGCTCTCACGCGTAGGATACGACAATACAATAGGTTACTTGGATGGGGGATTCGATGCTTGGAAAAAGGCAGGTAAAGAAGTTTCTATTGTAGGCCAAGTTTCTGCTCAAGAATTAGCTGATACGTTCACTAAGGATAAAATGAAAGTTCTTGATGTTAGAAAAAAATCAGAGTATGATGCGGAACACGTAGAGGAATTCTCCAATTTTCCTTTGGACTTCATCAATAAAAACATGAGCAAAATTAACCGAGATACCACCTATCATTTACATTGTAAAAGTGGGTACCGCTCGATGATTGCGGCTTCCATCTTGATGGCTCGTGGATTTGAAGTGGTTGACATTGCCGGTGGTATGGAAGATATCGCTAAAACACAAATGAAATTGACAGATTACGTTTGTCCTTCCACCTTGTTATAATATAGGCGAATTGGTCATGAAAAAATTTCAAGACATTATAAGCGCTGAAACACCCACACTGGTCGACTTTTATGCCGACTGGTGTGGCCCTTGTAAAATGCAAGCTCCGGTATTGGAAGAGTTGTCCAAAAAAATAGGAGAAAGAGCAAAAATAATAAAGGTGGATGTAGACAAAAACCAGTCTGCCTCTAAAGCATATGGAGTACGAAGTATCCCAACTTTGATGTTGTTCAAAAATGGGAAAGTTATTTGGAGACATATGGGTTTTGCCCCTTTGAATGATTTGTACGATGTCCTAAATTATCACACCCAACCAAATTGATGAAAGTCATTTGGTTGTGTAACCCTAATCACACAACACGGAAACTCGTATTCATACCTTTATTTCTCAATAAAACACACAAAAAATCATGGGAAAGCATCATCAAATAGTAATAATAGGTGGAGGAACTGCCGGTTTAATGACCGCGGCACAATTAAGAAACGCCAATAAACAATTGGATATTGCCATCATTGAACCGTCTGAAAAACATTTTTATCAACCAGCATGGACGTTGGTAGGCGCAGGAACTTTTGATTATAAGGACACGATCCAACCTGAGAAAAAGTACATTCCTAAAGGAGTAAATTGGATAAAAGAATATGCTGAAAAACTCAATCCAGATGGAAATGAGGTCGTATTGAAAAATGGCGAAAGCATCACGTACGATTATTTAGTGGTAGCACCGGGAATTCAAATAAACATCGATGCGCTCGAAGGTCTTCGTGAAACATTGGGTAAAAATGGAGTATGTAGTAACTATACAGATCCGGAATATACTTGGGAAGTACTTCAAGAATTCAAAGGAGGAACTGCCTTGTTCACTCAAGCAAATACCCCAATAAAATGCGGTGGGGCTCCTCAAAAAATCATGTATTTAGCCGATGATTATTTCCAAAAACAAGGAGTAAAAGATAAAACAACCGTTAAGTTTGTTACTCCTGGGTCTATCATTTTTGGTGTTAAAGACTTTGCAGATACACTCGACAAAGTGGTCGCTAGAAAGAACATCGAACTTAGATTTTTCTATAATTTAGTTAAAATCGATGGGCCAAATAAAAAGGCTTATTACAGTAAAATCAACGATAAAGCGACTGCCCCAAATGAAGCAATGGGTGAAGTAGAAAAAGACGAACTTATCGAAGTTTCGTTTGATATGCTGCATCTTGCTCCCCCTCAATCAGCTCCTGATTTTGTTCGAAATTCACCATTGGTACATACAGAAGGTCCGGGAAAAGGATGGGTGAATGTTGATATCCATTCTATGCAGCACGCCACGTATAAAAATGTTTTTGCGTTAGGTGATGTTGCCCATGTTCCAACCGCGAAAACGGGAGCAGCGGTTAGAAAGCAAGCTCCAGTTGTGGTAGAGAATATACTTTCGCTAATCGAAAAGGGAGGAATCTCTTCTGCTTCGTATTCGGGTTATTCTTCATGTCCGCTGGTTACTGGATATGGTAAAATGGTATTGGCAGAATTTAAATATGATAATGTACGAGATAGTGATCCACTATTAAGTAAGTTCTTGGATACTTCAAAAGAAAGTTGGTTGCTTTGGATATTGAAAAAATATGGATTACCTTATCTATATTGGAACAAAATGCTCCGTGGAAAAATGTAGTAATTAACTGATAACAAATGGATATACTTACCAAGCCCTGGCCATGGTACATCGCAGGCCCTTCAATTTCTCTGGTGTTATTTCTTATGCTTTTTTTCGGAAAATCATTTGGGGTATCAGGAAATTACAGAACCATGTGTGCCATGATCGGTGCGGGTAGGGGAGTTAAATTTTTTGATTTCGATTGGAAAAAAGAAAAATGGAACTTGGTATTTATTGTTGGTGTTTTGTTAGGTGCGCTTATTGCATATATATGGATGCCTAATGGTCAGGTTAACATTTCTGAAGCGACCATTGAGGATTTAAAGAATATCGGTATTGCAATGACTCCTAATATGCTTCCAGATGAATTATTTGGTGCTGGAAATGTATTTACTTTCCGCTCGCTGTTCTTTATGACTGTTGGTGGATTTTTAGTGGGATTTGGTACGCGTTACGCCGGGGGTTGTACTTCTGGCCATGCGATTTCGGGTTTAAGCGATTTGCAGTTACCGTCTTTAGTAGCGGTGATTGGATTTTTTATTGGAGGCTTATTGATGACTCATCTTTTGCTACCTTATCTTTTAAAAATTTAAAAACACCGATATGAAATTATTAAAATTCCTCGCATTGGGTATATTCTTTGGTGTTGTACTCACAAAGGCTGAAATTATTTCTTGGTTTCGAATTCAGGAAATGTTTAGGTTTCAAGCGTTTCATATGTATGGCATTATAGGATCTGCTGTAGTTTTGGGCGCAATTTGGGTGTATCTGATTAAGAAATATAAAGTAAAGGATATTGATGGTGAGGAAATCGTTATTCCGCCAAAACAACATACTTGGTTTAGATACATTATTGGAGGCACCATTTTTGGTATGGGTTGGGCCATGACAGGAGCTTGTCCCGGACCTTCATTTGCTTTGGTAGGCTATGGATATTGGTCGTACCTTATCGTTATTTTCTTTGGCGTTGTAGGAACATATGTCTATGGAAAACTTCAGAAATACTTACCACATTAAAAGATAGTTGAAAATAATATTTTGCAAATTGGATTCCTTCTTCTAAATTTGCACTTCCAAAATGAACACGGTGGTTGTAGTTCAGTTGGTTAGAACGCCTGATTGTGGTTCAGGAGGTCGCGGGTTCGAGTCCCGTCTTTCACCCATCAAAAAAGCTTGGCAATTATGTCAGGCTTTTTTTATTGCTGTCTGAA
>JAHEMU010000135.1 GCA_024643485.1 Cytophagales bacterium | reverse complement strand
TCATTTTTCAATTCCATAATTTATTGCCTGAATTCACTGCGATGGAAAATATTTGTATACCGGGCTTTATTGCAGGAACCAAAGATGACGAATTAAAATCCAGAGCATTGGAATTATTAGAAATGCTTAATTTGTCGCATCGAGTTCATCACAAGCCTTCGGAATTATCCGGTGGCGAGCAGCAGCGGGTTGCGGTAGCGCGAGCCTTAATCAACCGGCCGAAGATTATTTTTTCTGATGAACCTAGTGGTAATTTAGACAGTGAAAATGCCAGGCAATTGCATGAATTGTTCTTTACATTAAGGGACAATTTGGGGCATACCTTTGTAATTGTAACGCATAATAAGGAACTTGCTGATATGGCTGACCGAAAGCTTGAAATAAAAGACGGAATTATTTCGAATTAAATAAAGTATGCAGTTAAGCAATAAAAAAGCCAATTTTGGGACTGGTCCTGTTTTTTTTACAGCCATCAGTACCATCTTAGGGGCTATCATGTTCCTTCGTTTTGGTTATGCCGTTGGCAATGTTGGCTTTTTAGGTGCTTTAGGAATTATTCTTTTTGGACATTTGGTTACCATCCCAACCGCCATGGCAATTGCAGAAATTGCTACGAATCAAAAAGTGGAAGGGGGAGGAGAGTATTTTATTATTTCCAGATCATTCGGTATTAATATAGGCGCTGCAATAGGCACAACCCTTTATCTTTCACAAGCGGTAAGTGTGGCATTTTATGTGATTGCTTTCGCTGAAGCCTTTGGACCCGTATTTGATTGGGCCAGTGATTATTTTGGAATGATCATTCAAGATAGAAGAATTATTAGTGTTCCTGCAGTAATTCTATTGAGCATTTTGATGCTTACCAAAGGCGCAGATATAGGAATGAAGGCATTATATGTGGTCGTTGGAATACTATTTCTCGCCCTTATCTTATTCTTTTTAGGAGATACTGCTTATTCTCAATCCATCACTTCTTTTCCATGGAGTAATCATGTGGAGAATCCGGATAGCTTTTTTAAAGTATTTGCCATTGTTTTTCCTGCATTTACTGGGATGACTGCTGGGGTTGGATTATCGGGAGATTTAAAAGATCCAAAAAAGTCAATTCCCTTTGGTACATTAGCTGCAACCATTTCAGGAATGGTGGTGTACGTTTTTATTGCCTATAAATTATCCGTTTCGGCAAGTCCGGAAGACCTAAATGATCCCAATAATCAAATGATAATGGCACAAATTGCTCGATTTGGTCCAGTTATTTATGTTGGATTGGCTGCGGCAACCATTTCGTCTGCGTTGGGAAGTATCATGGTTGGGCCAAGAACTTTACAAGCGTTAGCAGGGGATCGGATTTTCCCAGTTCCAATCATTAATGACGCCCTTAAAAAAGGGAAGGGTGATTCAAATGAACCGTACAACGCAACAATTATTACCAGTATCATTGCTTTGGCTTTCGTATTAATGGGGGATGTGAATGCCGTAGCAGAGATTATTTCGATGTTCTTTATGATTACTTACGGCTCCTTGTGTTTAATATCTTTCTTACAACATTTCGCTGCCGATCCTGCCTATCGACCAAGCTTTAGATCAAAATGGTATTTGTCCTTATTGGGTGCCGTATTGTGTATTTATCTCATGTTTAATATGAATCAACAATATGCATTTGTTTCGATTATATTGATGATAGGGATATATTTAATCATTACTTACACTCAAAAGAGTAAAGAAGGGTTATCAAAAATATTTCAAGGAGTAATATTTCAATTTAGTCGCAGACTTCAAGTGTTTTTGCAAAATGCAGACCGCGCCGAAGACAATTGGCGTCCCTCTGTAATTACCATAAGTTCAAAATTCTTTACCAGACCTTCGGCGTTTAATTTATTAAAATGGATTTCCTATCGGTACGGCTTCGGAACATACATTCATTATATCAAAGGTTATTTTAGCAAAGAATCGCACAAAGAATCCAAGCAGGCCCAAAAACGAATGATTAAAGCAGCGGGGCAAGGGAAAAGTAATGTGTTTATCGATACCATGATTTCACCTTCATTTACAAGTTCAATAGCACAATCCATTCAAATGCCTAGCGTATCAGGAAAGGATATTAATATGGTTTTATTCGATTTTGATAAAAAGAATGACGAAGAATTGGTCGCTATTTTGGAAAATTATTCATTGGTAAATGCGGCTGGATTGGATATTTGTATACTGGCCGCAGGAGACAAAGAGTTTGGTTTTTTCAGAAATATCCACATCTGGCTTACCCCGCACGATTTTGAAAATGGTGGGTTGATGGTTTTATTAGGTTACATCATTATGGGGCATCCTGAATGGAAGAATGCAGAAATAAAAATATTTGCAATTTTTCCTGAAAGTGAATTAGGTACTCAACAACAACGTTTGATGAAAATTATTAAAGAAGGCAGACTCCCTATTTCAATTCAAAACGTAGAGCTCATTCCCTTAAAAGCGGAAGTGAGCAAGAAAGATATTATCAATAAGAAGTCAAAAGACTCCGATTTGACTATTATTGGATTTAGGGCAGAGCATTTGAAGCAATTGGATCCCGAGCCATTTACTGGGTATGATTCCATTGGAAATATACTATTCGTAAATGCCCTCACAGATAAAGAAATTACTTTAGGGTAGATCAATTATTTTCATCAATTAATCTCTTTTTAAGTCGTAAAGCTTCGGATCTATTTTTTCGACTATTTCTTGCTCGGATATTAATCATTTCCACAAGCAAGGAAAAGAATACAGCAAAGTAAATATATCCTTTGGGAACATGATAATGGAGAGCTTCTACTACAAGCATAAACCCAATTAGTATTAAAAAGGATAGAGCTAAAACTTCTAGCGTAGGATGTTTATGGATGAAATCACTAATTTTTCCCGAAAATAACATCATTACCACCATAGAAATAATAACCGCCGCGATCATTAAATACAATTGATCGGTTAATCCAACAGCAGTTAAAATAGAGTCAAACGAAAAAATCACGTCCAATATAAGTATTTGGCCAATGATTGAAGCCAAAGATTTACTAGTACCCGAATTAACCAATTCCTCTTCTCCCTCAATTTTATGGTGCATCTCGGAGGTACTTTTGAATATTAAGAACAACCCGCCCAATGCTAAAATTAAATCACGGCCACTTATCTCAAAATCTAAAAAAGTAAATAAGGGAGTTGTGAAATGCGTAAGCCAACTGATTCCCATTAAGAGTAATACTCGGAAAATAAGGGCTAGTGATAATCCGATATTTCTCGCCTTAGGTCTCTCCGCTTCAGGGAGTTTATTGGATACTATTGATATAAATATGATGTTGTCGATTCCTAAAACGATTTCCAAAAAGGTAAGAGTTAATAAGGCTATTAATGCTTCAGGAGTAAATAAATGTTCAATCATAATTTTTCCAAATCACTGGAATAAGGATGGAGATAAACTGTAAATTAAAAGCAATATTAAGGATTACTTAGAATACTGTAAAATCTACCCGACGATTATTTTGATCATCTTCGCCATCTACTTTTTCTTCTCCGTATCCTACAATTGAAATGCGTTCATCAGGAACACCCATATCTATCATTAATGAACGTATTTTTTCCACTCTTTTAATTGAAAGTTGAACATTATACGTATCATTACCTCTAGCGTCTGTATGTCCTTCTATCAAAATAATTCTTCCTTGTAAGGCATATTCCACGGCCACTAGGAAAGGTTCCATGTCGACAAAAGCAAACTCATCTTGGTCAAAAGTGAAATACAATGGCTCCAATTTAATGGGTTTATCATCCTCTATGGTTTCCATTTGTTTTTCAACTTCCTGTCGAATTTTATTATGTTCTTCACTTGTAGGAAGAGGCATCAAATTCTTTTTCAAGATTTCATTTGAAGCCTCACGCTTTTCAGAAAGAGACATTTCTTCAAAACTTTTACTTACAATAGGAGCGGGTTTCGGCGCTGGCTTAGGTACTATTTTAGGAACCGGTCTCGGAGGGGGAGTAGAAGCTACGGGGCCTCCTGCTTCAGCTTGTGGTTTTGATTTGTATTTTGCTGGTTTATAAGCAAATAAAGGTTTTTTATCCTTCTTGTTCCTTTTTTTATTTATTGTAGAACAAGTTTTTGATGGACGTTTAATTGAAGCACTGTACTTTGATTTATAATAACTTCTATTCCATTTTGTGAAATTATTTTTACTCAACTGAGCATGTGCCTCATTCGACCAGCCTATTGCAACAGTAATAATTACTGCAAAAAGTAAGCGTAAGATTGGATTGAATTTCATTTATATACTTCTGTTTTTGGTTTTACCCACATACAAATTTGCTAATACTATTACTTAATATAAACTAATTAAAGGCAATTGTATTACATCAGTAGCTTATAAAGGGTAAACACACTTTTCAAACATCATTAAATACAAATTTAATGTAAAATACTTCAAAAGAGTTAAAAATTGAGGAATAATCCACGAAAAGCCATTATTTCGGCTAATTTACTTGATATGTAGTTTAAAAAATTAGATTTCAATCACGATAAGCATCTATCAAACTACGAATCTCTTTTTTAACAGAATCTATAGATTTTCCATCATAGGGTGCTGTAGCGATGCTTTGGAACATTTCGCCAACAATATATTTCTTAAAGCCTAATTGTTCGGCATAAATAGAAGCAACTTCTAATTCGATATCTTCAACGATATTATCCAAATAAATCATTTGAACTAAGTCAAAGATGGAGTCAATTTTATGATTGGTATCTTCTGGCATCTGAAATTTCATTTGATTAAAATGTTCTTCTACTTCACGCAAATCTTCAGGTCCAAAATCCAATTGAACGGCCCATTTTAATAAACATGCAACATATTTACTTTCCACCTTGGGCTTCCCAAGAAAAAGTGCCAAAATGTTTAAATAACTTCGTTTTACAGATGATAGTTCAGCTTGAGTCAGCTCCTTTTTCATGTTTAGTACGGTTGGTTTCTTAATTCAAAAATAACTTATAATACGAACCTTTCCTACTTATAAACTATTATTTACAGTATTTGGTTTTTAAAGATTGATCTGTCGTGATGTTTAACCTTTCTAAATTCTTTATATCCATACATGTTCTTGTGTATTTTTTGATTTTTAATCCATTTTGCAACCGTATTTCATACCCCTTTGCATTATCAGGTCTAAGGAAGGTGGCCCAATTCCCGTCGGTATAAGCTTCGCTATATTGTTGCAGTTTTTCATTTATTTCTGCGCGTAAAATAAAAAGATCAAAATATACATCAGGCGCTTTTTTTACGTCCATTACCATTTCGAAGGCTTTGCCATAGGTTATGGTTTGCGTCTTTTTAAACATCTCTTTTGCCTCATCAATATAGGTTTTCGCAATATCGATTTGGTGTAATTCATTCAATTGAATTTTTGACATCAGAATAACACTCGAGACATCCATATCATTGTTCTCTATTCGGTGGGTCAATATCTGAATGGCGCTGTCACGCAAGCCTCCCCTTATATAGGAATAGATTATTGGTTCAATTAGCTCATCATATCTGAAGGAATTGTGTTTCCGCAATAATTGAAATAAGAAGGTCGCCTCCTTATATTTTTCATTATTATATTGTGAAAAAGCGGCCTTACTGGCCATTTTAAATACACTGTCTTTTGCTATTTTAAACGAATAGTTAAGTGGGGCTTCTGCGATATATTCATATACTTGGTAGATTGCAGAGTCGTATTTATTTTCGGAAACCAATGTATAGATTCGGTTTAATTTTTGACTCAATATGTTTTGTTCAAGTATTGTTTTTTGACGTTTATTATATTCTCGAACTTGGTAGGAGGCAATAACAGACCCCATCATTACAATGAAAATTACGATGGAAATCTTTATTGATTTGTAGTACTTCTCATCAAAAATATACCGAGTTTTTGGGTTATTTGTCGCGGACGGGGGAGGAGGTTTTCGGCTTCCCGTTGAATAGGTAGTGTGTGTGCTACTACTTGCTCCAGTTCCCTGGAATTCATCGTAAAGTAGAAGGTTATCGTAGTTGCGCTTTTTGTCAGGATCAGAAAGCACCTGATATGCTTCATTAATTAGCTTAAATTCATCTTCAGCATGCTTATTTCCCGGGTTTTTATCGGGATGATACATCATGGCCAATTTCTTATACGATCTTCGAATTTCTTCAATTGAAGCACTTTTAGGAACTCGTAACAGGCTATAATAGTCCTTCATGTAAAGTTTGACCTTAGGATGGTTAAATTAATTTCTTAAACTTGAAATGGTAAATTAAGTAGTTTAAATTGAATATTTAAAATAAAAACAGGGTGTAAAGTATAAGTAAAGGTCTGCTTATAAGAAGAAAGCAGACCTTTAGAATTTGGTATCTTAAAATAGGAAGACTAAAATACCTAATTTTATAGAATAATGATGATTAATAAAATTATAATGATGGCGGTGGTTGAGAGGTAAAGTCCACCTTTATCTGCCGCAACAGCCAAATCTTTTTCTATTGCCCGTACTTCTTTTTTAAGCGCCTTTTTTTCGGATCTGCTGAGCGATTTTAAATCCATTTGGTGAATTTCTTCAATCCTTTGCACTTTTGCATCAATCATTTCTTGTGTTAATTCCTGCTTGGGTTGATTGCCATTGTTCGCAAAGGAAGAACTTGGAATAGCCATCATAAGGAAAATTGTAAAAAATAAAATGGTGGAAATCTTCTTCATTTTTGTAGTGTTTAAGACTTTGAATAATATCGAATATAAGTAAAAAGATTATTTTTCAAGTTGCATTTTAGCAATTTTTCCATTTCCGGCAAGCCAAAAGATTCTACCTGAACTAGAAACATCAAAGGTATAGAACCCTTGATCTGAAATTTCTTCCCAATTTTTACCTTCATTTTTACTAATGGATATGCCGGTAGACCCAACTGCTAATAGGTGTTTTCCTTTGGACCCTGGAATAAATTTTACACAACTTTTATAGCCTGGATAGTTGCCTTCTGCCAATAAATGCCACGTTTTACCTCCGTCGGTCGTCATGGCTTTATTTTTAGAATTGTTAACTTTATTATTCCAATCACCACCAAAAATAACGCCCGTTTTTTTATAAAAGTCAACGCTGTAAATACCTGTCATTTCACCACCTGAGATGATGGGTGTATTTCCCGCCGTCCATGTATT
>JAHEMU010000463.1 GCA_024643485.1 Cytophagales bacterium | reverse complement strand
TCCATTGGTATGGAATTGAATATTTCCGATACTTTTTCGTGGATTAACATGGAATCTCCTACTGCAAGGGACTGAGCCACAAAGAACCAACAAAGTCCCCAACCTAATAACCCAGATAAAATCGAAATCAATATTTTCGTTTCGATGAAGGTGTTTAAAAGCATAATAAACAACGCGATAGACCAAAAGGGAAGGTAAGGGCCTGCAAAAAACACAATTAAAACCGTAAACAATATTTTTATAAAAAATTTCATTTTCCACTAAAATTTAAAAGGGTGTAATTACTTGAAGGAACTTCTTTTAATAAAGGAAGTTTAAAATAGGTGCCGGTTTTCCAATATTCAAGATATGCCAAAAAGGATTTGCTTCCAGGGTTGCCATCTTCGCCGCCAGGAATACTTATCCAAGCCTCTGGATAATCTCCCAGCTCTGCTATAAACCGCATGGAAGGTCCGTGACCACCATTCGTCGCGTTGATATTATCCCCTGAACCGGGAACATCCAAATTAGCAGTAGAAAATGGGGCTAATCGTGCCAAATGGGTAAGTTTTGCTTTATTATAGCTCGCCCATTTAAGCGTGCTAAACTCGGTTTGATGAGCCGTAATCTTCTCAACTGCATCTTTAAAGGAACTGTTTATTAGCGAGCCCAAGCCTTCTTTTTCAGTAGTAGAGGTAATGTCGTACATACTAAAAGAGGTGTCTGTTTTCATTAAATGGTAGGTGACGTATTCATTAGGAGTTCTCATTGGTAACTCTGTTTTAAATTCATCCCACATTTTCCTGTAGAAGGAACCCCACCAATATTCAAAAATAGTAGGTGCGGTATTTTCAGATAAATAACTATAATCCCAATTGATAAGTTGATCAATCAGTTGGGTCTCAGTTAATGATAATTGTTTGGTATGGAGGTGGGCAAGGAGTATCGGTAGAATTTCACGCGCCTTAATATTTACGGCGTCAAATTGAATGGCCATAAAATCTTTAACGGTAATGCTGTCATTGGCTGTCAATAACTCATTAATTCGCCTGTTTCGATAATGTTCGTTGGTTGAACTATAGTAGTAATAGGGGTAGAGGGTGTCTACAGAGTGCTGATTAGCTGAACTTACGAATCCACGTTCAGGATTGTGCTGAATAGGGTTTTGATCGTGAGGAATGAAACCATTCCATAAATGTTGAGGACGGGAAGCATCGAGGATGAATTTCCCTTGTTCTTTCCATTTTAAAGGGAACTTACCAGCTACTTGCAAAGCAATATCCCCGTTGTTACTCGCGAAAACTAAATTTTGAGAGGGGGAGTCCCAATAGTTGGTAGCTTCCAAATAATCTTCATAATTTTTAGAGCGATTAAGTTTGTTCAAAGCCTCCAAAGAAGATGAAACTTCATTTCCTATCCATCTAAAGGCGAGATCATTTTGATTTGCTTTTCCTTTGAAATGTTCATCATAAAAAATAGGTCCAATATCAGTCCATCGGATACTGTCTATAAAGAATTCTTCGTTTTTAATTCGAATAGTATCTAAAACAATGGATACGGGCCTCCATTCTCCTCCGTGATTATATTCTTGCTTGGAATCATCTTTATAGGTTATTGAATACCAATCCCGTTGGTCACGAGGTGCATTAGTTACTCCCCATGCGTTATTTTCATTGAATCCTACGACGATTCCTGGAGCTCCAGTTAAAGTAAACCCTGCAACATTAACATTCGGAGAATGTAGTTGTACGACAAACCAAATGCTAGGTAGGTTCAACCCTAAATGTGGATCGTTTGCTAAAATTGGATGTCCATTTTTTGTTTTGGTGCCACTAACTGCCCAGTTGTTACTTCCGTTTCGTGGGTCGCTTTCTTTAACCTTTTCCAAATACCATTCACTGGCAATTATCGTGTCGGGTTCAATAACTATTGGGTCAAAATGATATTGATCGGCAGTGGGTATTACTGGTTGAATTCCAGCAAGATAGTCTGGGAACAATCTATCATAAAGTGGTTTCCCAAAATGAGC
>JAHEMU010000134.1 GCA_024643485.1 Cytophagales bacterium | reverse complement strand
GCTCAGTTTTACTTTTAATATTCACTATTTTTTCTATCCAAAATTTTGAATTACTTGGTTTCGCATCTTCCAAGGACGCCATGCGATTTAGTTTTTTGTTGGTTGGAATATGGTGGCTTGTATTTAGTTTAATTCCTTTCTATTATCTAAAGGAATCTAAAATTGAAAACGCTGAAGTCAAAAAGGATTATTTGTGGAGTGGCTATCGTGAATTATTATTGGTGTATAAATCTTTGGTGAATTTCCCAGTGCTTAAGGGGTTTTTAGTTTCTTTTTTCTTCTATAATACGGGTGTACAAACGATCATTTTATTGGCTTCAACTTTTGCGGCTAAGGTCTTAGGGATGGAAGGTTCTAAGTTAATTCTAACCATTCTGATTATACAAATTGTCGCTATTTTTGGTGCGTTTTTATTTGCTTACATTTCTAAAAGAATAGGAAATAGAAAATCGCTTCTCATTATGATTGTTTGCTGGTTGGTGGTTTGTACCGCCGCATATTTAGTACAATCAGAAGAGCAATTTTTTGGAGTAGCATTTTTAGTTGGACTGGTATTAGGTGGAATACAATCACAATCTCGTTCTACCTATTCCAAACTTCTTCCTGAGAATACGACGGATACAGCCAGTTTTTTTAGTTTTTATGATTCTACCTATTATATTTCTGTTGTAATAGGAACATTTTCATACGGCTTAGTGGAACAATTAACTGAAAACATGAGGTTAAATGCTTTAGTATTGGCTTCGTATTTTCTAATTGGTGGTATTCTGTTATTTCGTTTGCCGATGCATTTTAAATCATATCATAATATAGCAGAAGAATAGAAAAAAGAGTTCCTAAATACAAAAGGGTGAATGGAAATCCCGTTTTTGCGAAATCTTTGAATTTATAACCGCCAGGCCCCATAATCATTAAGTTGGTTTGGTAGGAGACAGGGGTTATAAATGCAGCACTAGCACTAAAAGCGATTGCCATAAAGAATACGCCTCCATACATAGGGAATGTGGAGGAAATGGTCATCGCTACAGGGAAAACAATTGTTACTGCAGCTACATTCGTAATAAAGGTGGTGAGAACAGCGGTTAAAACAATTAATGAAAGTAAGGTACTAACAGGGTCGTTCTGGCTCAATTGAATTACGTAATTAGCGATCATTTCCCCAACACCTGTATTGATAATGGCCTGTCCCATAAGTAAAGCAAAAATGAGAATACCAGCTAAATTAAAATCTAACTCTCTTTTTAGGGTTCTCATATCAATGATATTAAACAAGAACAATACACTAAAAAGAATAAAGAGAGTAATTGCCAATCCAATATGTCCCCAAAAAATAGCTGCGAGAACCACGGCTCCTGAAATAATTAAGGGGGTGATTTTTTGAGGTTGTTTACCAACGGGGTTTTCTGAATCTGAGATTACATATAAATCTCGATATACATCGATTTTTTCCTTAAAATTCGAGCCGTTGAAAACTACCAACACATCCCCTGGTTTGATGATTATCTCGCCAATCTTCCCCCTTAAGCGTTCACCAAGCCGGTGGACAGCAATGATAGAGGCGTCATATCTAGACCTGAAATCCGATTCTTTGATTGTTCGTCCAATTAAACTGGAATTGTGACTTATTACGACTTCACTAAATCGTTTAAATTCATCGTACCCACTTTTGTTGGAAGGTATCACTAAACCGGAATCAAGTTTTAATAATTCTTCGAAATTCAGACTCTCGCCAGCGAAAATTAAGGTGTCATTTTCTTCAATGATAGTTTCGGGTGTCACCGGAGCAATGGTTATTTCCTTGCGGATGATCTCTGCTAAATAAAAGCTGGTAAGTTTTCTTAATCCTGCTTTTGATATTGTTTTATTTATAAGTTGACTACTATTTGAAACCTTAAGTTCAACTAAATAATCTTTCCGTTTTTTATCGACAATCTCGGTAAGCCCTTCATTTGATGGCAGGGTACGATGGCCAAAAAAGTAAAAATAAGTAGCTCCAAATATTGTCACGCTTAACCCAATAATTAAAAGGGGCCATAAATCAAGTCCTGGGATATTATTTTTCAACATAAATCCATTAAGGACCAATGTGGTGCTAGTTCCTATAATGGTTATCATACCGCCTGTAATTGCCGCAAAAGAAATCGGCATGAGTAATTTTCCGGGTGTAACCTTATTTTTATGTCCCCAGCGATGAACCAAAGGTGTCATTATGGCAACAACCGCTGTATTATTCATGAAAGCAGATAATATAGAAGTGAGGAGCATACTCGAAATTAGAAAAGGACGATAACCTTTCGAGGTTAATAGCAATCTTTCCAAATAATCTAAAATTGGATAATGCCTAATGATACCAGTAGTGATTATAATTAGCAGGATAATAATGGTTATAGCTGGGTTTGATATCGACATCATGAAATCATTTAAATCGACGATACCAAATAATAAAAATATGCACGAGGCTGCCATTAGGGCCTTTAATGGGGTCATTTTATTGGTGTAGATTAAATAAAATGTTCCAATAAGAACAGTCAATACTAAAATAGGAGAGACAATTTCCATGCGGTTAGTTATTTAGGTGTAAAGATAATTTTGTTTATTTACAGAAAAAGTTGAATTCAAATAAATCTGTGTTTATACCACTAAATATTCCTGAAGTACCGATTGATATTCGTAATTATGATTCTGGACCAGTGGTATTTGATCCTATTCGTAAAAAAGAGCTCGTTCTGACACCAGAGGAATGGGTTAGGCAACATTTTTTACTATTTCTAATACGTTATTTAGGTTATCCGAAATCATTAATAAAGATGGAATCTGGATTATCGGTGGGGCTGCGAATGGCCAAAAGATCGGATATTTTGGTGGTGAATTCAGAAGGAAAGCCGCTATTGGTAGTTGAATGCAAAGCCACCGACGTGAAAATTACTGATGAAGTTTTAAACCAGGCCATTCAATATAACAAAACATATCAGGCTAAAAATATCGTTCTAACGAATGGATTGAATCACTTTTCAATTAAATGGGATGAAAAAAAAAGCAGGTATCTCCAAATCAAGGAAATACCTGCTTTTAAAGGGATTCTATAAAATATTATAAGAAATTCTCTACGCTTTCGTAATTCAATCCAAATGCATCAGCCACTGCTTTGTAAACAATTTTGCCGTTAATTACATTTAGACCAAGCTTTAAGTCATTGTTATCTTTACATGCCTTTTTCCATCCTTTTTCCGCTAACTGAATAGCATATGGAAGGGTTGCGTTGGTAAGTGCCAAGGTGGAAGTGTAAGGCACTGCTCCAGGCATATTTGCAACACAGTAATGTACCACGTCGTCGATGATAAAAGTAGGCTCAGCGTGTGTCGTTGGGGTACAGGTTTCAATACAGCCTCCTTGATCAACTGCAACGTCTACTAATACAGTTCCAGGACGCATGTCTTTTAACATTTCACGGGTTATCAATTTAGGAGCTTTAGCACCTGGGATAAGTACTCCACCAATAATCAAATCACTATCTTTTATAGCCTCTTTGATACTATAGGTATTTGAAACCATGGTATGCACGTTCGCCGGCATTACATCATCCAGATAACGTAAACGAGGAAGGTTAACATCCATTATAGTAACGTCGGCTCCTAAACCAGCCGCCATTTTAGCCGCTTGAGTTCCTACAACACCACCGCCTAAAATTAAAACTTTTGCTGGTTTTACACCTGGTACACCACCCAACAAGATTCCGCGACCTTTCAATGGTTTTTCAAGGTATTTAGCACCCTCTTGGATAGACATTCTTCCTGCTACTTCACTCATAGGAACTAATAGAGGTAAACTTCTATCCGCTTTTTCTACTGTTTCGTATGCAAGACAAATAGCGCCACTTTTAATCATAGCATGAGTAAGAGGCTCATATGATGCGAAGTGAAAGTAAGTGAAAAGTAATTGATCTTTTTTAATCAATTTGTACTCGGCTTCAATAGGTTCTTTTACCTTGATAATCATTTCTGATTTTGCATAGGTAGATTCAATATCTGGCAAAATAGTAGCGCCAGCTTCAATATAATCCTGATCAGAGAATCCACTTCCCTCACCTGCAGTTGATTGTACTTGTACTACATGACCACGATTTACCAATTCATGAGCTCCAGCTGGAGTCAATGCAACTCGGTTTTCGTTGTTTTTAATTTCCTTAGGAACACCAATTATCATTGTATTTTATTTAAAGGTTAATCAAGTTATTTTGGATGCCATTCATTGGCGATGCAAATATAAGCATAGGATTAAAATTTTATAGTTTATTTTACCTTGCTTCTTACATAATTAATATATTATTAAAATTAAAAATAGTACTGACGACCATGGTAAATAACTCTTGAAAATACCTCTCAAATTTTGTACTTTTGCCTACCCATTAACCATTAAATATATTCCCTTGGATACAAAATCTATTTCCGTTACGAAAAAAGAAGCAATTCAAGCGTTGTTAGACTATAAACTTGCTTGTGAAAGCCGTGAAGCTAGCCTTATGGGCCGTAAAGAAGTTTTTATGGGCAAAGCTAAATTTGGCATTTTTGGCGATGGAAAAGAATTAGCCCAAATCGCCATGGCTCGTGCTTTTAAAAAAGGGGATTGGAGATCAGGCTATTATCGTGATCAAACGTTTATGTTGGCCATTGGCGAAACTTCTGTTAAAGAGTATTTCGCTCAGCTATATGCGCTTACAGACGTGGAAGCGGAACCAGCTTCTGCAGGAAGAATGATGAATGGGCATTTTGGTACAAGGTTTCTAGATGAAGACGGTAATTTAAAGGATGTTGTAAACTCATATAACTCAGTTTCGGATATTTCACCAACTGGTGGTCAAATACCAAGGTTAGTTGGATTGGGGTACGCATCGAAATTATTTAGACAAAATCCTGATTTACATAAACTTTCTTCTCTCTCAAATAAAGGAAATGAAGTTGCATTTGGTACGATTGGTAACGCTGCGACTTCTGAAGGGATGTTTTATGAGGCAATAAATGCTGCAGGAGTGCTGCAAATACCGGTCATCTTTTCTGTTTGGGATGATGGATATGGAATTTCTGTATCCAATGAATTTCATACAACTAAGCAATCGATCTCAGAAGCCTTAAAGGGGTTCGAAAGAGATGGGAAATTGGATGGCTTTGAAATTCTTACAGTGAAAGGATACGATTATCCTGAATTAATAAAGACGTATCAATACGCAGCCGATCTAGCAAGAAATGAACACCTGCCAGTTTTAATTCACGTTCAAGATATGACACAGCCTCAAGGGCATTCTACATCTGGATCGCATGAAAGGTACAAGTCGAAGGAACGATTAGACTGGGAAAAAAATTATGATTGTATAGTAAAACTTAAAGAATGGATTTTAGAGCAAGAAATTGCTTCAGAGTCTGAACTGACCAAAATAGAAAAGGCAGCTGCAGCTTTTGTGAAAAAATCTAAGGAAGAGGCGTGGAAAAACTACATTTCTGAAATTGATAAAGACGTAAAGGAGGTTTCAAGATTACTTGAAAATGTAGTAGAGCAGACCAAAAGTAGAGAGTTTATCAGCAGAATTAAAAACGAACTGGATAAAACAGTTAATCCGTTAAAAATGGATGTGGTCCGGTCAGTGAAAAAAGTATTAAGAGTGCTTCGTTCTGAACATTTTGGAGCTAAAGATCAATTGCAAAATTGGCTAAAAAGGGCCATGCATAAGTTTGATGACCAATATAGTTCTCATATGTTTAGTCAATCGGCTTCGGCAGCATTAAAAGTGCCTACAATTGACCCTATTTATTCAGATTCATCTCCAATGATTGACGGTAGAGAGGTGTTATTGAATTGTTTCGATAAGGCTTTAAATAGAGACCCTAGAATTTTCGCTTTCGGTGAAGACGTAGGAAAAATTGGGGATGTTAACCAAGCTTTTGCGGGTTTACAAGATAAATATGGTGATTTAAGAGTCACTGATACTGGTATTAGAGAAGTTACCATTATAGGGCAGGGGATAGGTGCTGCAATTCGTGGGTTAAGACCTATTGCAGAGATTCAGTATTTGGATTATTTGGTGTATGCGCTTGCTCCTTTGACTGACGATTTAGCTTGTTTGCAATACAGAACAAAAGGAGGTCAAAAAGCTCCATTAATCGTTCGTACTCGTGGTCATAGGTTGGAAGGGATTTGGCATAGTGGAAGTCCAATGAGTATGATGCTGGGAAGTTTAAGAGGTATTTATATTTGCACACCTCGGAATATGACACAAGCAGCCGGTATGTATAATACGTTGCTGCAATCTGATGACGCTGCCATCGTAATTGAATCATTAAATGGATACCGGCTGAAGGAACGATTACCTGATAATGTGGATACGTTTACTGTTCCATTGGGAGTGCCAGAAATATTAAGAGAAGGGGATGATATTACAGTGGTTACTTATGGATCCATGTGTAAAGTAGTAATGGCAGCTGCAAGGCAATTACATGAAGTGGGAATATCAATTGAAGTTATTGATGTTCAAACCTTGATGCCTTTTGATTTACCTCATCTGATTTTAGAATCCATTAAAAAAACGAACCGAGTAATTTTTGCAGACGAGGATGTTCCTGGTGGTGCTTCCGCATTTATGATGCAAATGGTCGTTGAACACCAGAATGCTTATGAATACTTGGATAGCAAGCCGCTTACGATCACAAGTAAAGAGCACCGTCCTGCATATGGGTCGGATGGAGATTACTTTTCAAAACCTAGTGTTGAAGATGTGTTTGATACGGCGTATTCGATGATGAATGAATATAACCCATCAAAATTTCCTTCGATATACGAATAATATTATTTTTTAATATCCGAAAGAACAAATGGCGGTGTTTCAATCACATTACTGCGATTGAGAGATCGATCATAAACGTAAATTCTTAGCTTTAAACGTTTAATACTAAAAAGCTGATTAAAGCCAGTTGAAGTCATCGCATATTTAATAGTACCTTCTAAAGGCCTCTCTGTACTCGAATTGGTTAATAAATAGGGGAATCTACCATTAAAACTCACACCGCAATCTGGGTAAGGATATAACGTTTCCCATTTAAATTCTTCATACACCCCATTACCCTTTTCTACAAAATACTGAACAAAGATGTTATTGTAATATGGATTTACGGAAAAATATACGGTGTCAAAATCTTGAATAATTTCCCAATTTTTACAGTTGTAGGGAGAAGTGAAGGACGGTAATGTATCTA
>JAHEMU010000462.1 GCA_024643485.1 Cytophagales bacterium | reverse complement strand
TAACCAAATTCCAATTCCAAAAGATGCAGTAGAGGAAATAATAAGTCTAGCAAGACAGGATAAAAAGAATATAAATGGCAAAACAAAATTTACCCTAATTAATGAAATTGGGCGTGGAGTATGGGACGTTGAAGTTTCAGAGGAAGAAATGAAAAACGCCATTGCATTTTATATGGATTGTTACCCATAAAATTCATCATCTGGTGTTTTTTCTTTTTTGTTATGATGATTAATTCGATCAGACAAAAGAGTTTTAACCTTTTGAGAGGTTCTTCCTGTTAATGCTCCTAAGGTAATTAGTGCTCCAGCAGCTAAACCTAAACCAAGCATTAAATTTCGTGTATTTTTTTTCATTATTTAAAGTATTTAATAAATGTGAAGAATAATAATTGTAATACTGATTTTCAGTAGTTAATATATCTTAATTTACTGCATAAATCATACCAATTAAACGCAAAAAACAACAAAATAGTTTTTAAAATGGATGAAAAACATTCGAAAGGACCAATAAAAATTTCTAAAGCGGAAAATATTCAAAATATCACCATAGAATTACCCGCCTCAAAGAGCATAGCGAATAGAGCTCTTATTGTGAATAGCCTTTCAAAAAAGAATTCGAGATTATTAAATATTAGTAATGCCAATGACACGGTGTTAATGCAAGAGTTAATTTCCTCCAATTCTACTTTAGTAGATACTCAGGATGCAGGAACAACTACACGATTTCTAACTGCTTTTTTTGCTGTTCAAAATAAGTCGAAAATTATCACAGGAACAGAGCGGATGAAATTACGGCCCATTGGCATTTTAGTCGATTCCTTGCGCAAACTAGGATGCCAAATTGAGTACTTAGAAAAGGAAGGGTTTTTACCTCTAGAAATCTCTCCATTTAAAAAACAACTATCGGATAACCTAATGGTACCTGCAGATGTTAGTTCTCAATATATCAGTGCTCTTATGATGATAGGGCCTGTGCTAGATAAAGGTCTGTCTATTGAACTAACCGGTACTGTGGGAAGTAAACCATACATTGAGATGACCATGGAGGTTATGAAGTCCTTCGGGGCGAATGTACACTTTAATGGCACTCAAATTGAAATTAAACCTGGAGGATATAATGCACCAGAAAGTTATACGATTGAACCCGATTGGTCTGCAGCTAGTTATTGGTACAGCATCCTTGCTATAGCACAACAGGGTGAAATTACTTTGAAACATCTAACAAGGGAGTCTATACAAGGAGATCATGTTATTGCTGGATTAATGAATGCCTTAGGAATACAAACAAAATTCACCGAAAAGGGCGCGATTTTATCCAAATCCCCCACTTCGAAAGGTATACCTTTCAAATACGACTTCACAGACTGCCCAGATTTAGCACAAACCATCGCTGTTGTATGTGCGGCAAAAGGTATTCCTTGTGAAATGACAGGACTAGAATCATTAAGAATTAAAGAGACAGACCGAATTGAAGCTATAAGAAAGGAGCTATCCAAATTCGGCATTGAAGTTAAAGTTCAAGAAAACGCTGTTTCAATTACTGGAGAAATACAAACATTTACTCATGAAGTATCAATAAACACTTATAAGGATCACCGAATGGCAATGGCCTTTGCACCCTTGTGTTTGAAAGGACCATTGCAATTCGATGAAGCAGCAGTTGTTATTAAATCTTATCCCCATTTTTGGGAAGATTTAACAAGAACCATTATTACTTAGGGTTTTTGATGTAACTAAAATCGTGATCGGATTTCAGATTCATAATAAATTGAATCATAAGTTCAATCACATTTTCAACATCATCTTTGTGTACCGTTTCTACCGTGGTATGCATGTATTTCAATGGCAATGATATTAGTGCAGAAGGAACTCCTTCATTTGAATAAGCGAACGCATCCGTATCTGTACCTGTTGCTCTACTTGCAGCAGCGCGCTGGAAAGGTATTTTATTCTTCTCCGCTAACTCAATAATACTTTTTAGCACATTGTTATGAACTGCTGGCCCGTAAGTA
>JAHEMU010000133.1 GCA_024643485.1 Cytophagales bacterium | reverse complement strand
AAAGAAAATGGAGCTACAACTATGGAACTGCAATTGAAAATGTACGGTATAACCTTAACTGGTTCTAAGCAATAATAGTTGGTTTAGTATTGACTGAATTTAGAATTTAGAATTTAGAATCTAGATTCTAGAATAAGAAAAGGGACGTAGTCCCTTTTCTTAAGTACCCAGAGGGGGAGTCGAACCCCCACGTCCTTAAGGACACATGGCCCTCAACCATGCTTGTCTACCAATTCCAACACCTGGGCAGTGGAAGGAGTGCAAAAGTAAAAACTAATTTGATTAAATCCACCCTTTGAAATAAACAAAAACTGTAATTTTTTAAATACTAATAATTGTGAATTGTATTGGAATGAATAAAAAGTGGATTTTACTAGTTTTTGCGTTTGTGTTTATAGATGCTTCCTTCGCTCAGATAAAATCTTTACAGGATTCCATTTCTTGGATTCACCGAGATGCTCGAATAGATGGAATATTTGGCGTAGGTACTTTTAGAGCCTATAATAAGCTTGGGAATAAAAAAATTGAGCCTGTAATTGTAGCAGTTTTAGATAGTGGAGTAGATACCGATCATGAAACATTGACTGGTAGGATTTGGGTCAATGAAGACGAAATTGCTGGGAATGGAATTGATGATGACAACAATGGTTATATTGATGATCGCCATGGATGGAGCTTTTTAGGTAGCGAAAAAGGAGATGTGAAAGAAGATCAACATGAATTGACCCGAGAGTACGTTCGATATAAAAAGAGGTATGAATCATTTTCCACTGACACCTTAGATTTAGAAAATAACGAAGACTATCAATATTGGAAGAAAGTCAAACGCAATTTTGAAAATAGATACAATGAAACCATGAAAAGCTTTTCATTCTATTCAGGATTGAGTCAGAATTTACAATTTTTCGATAGTCTATTTCAACGGGAATTATCTACAGATATAATTTCAAATGCAACTTTAAAAGATATTCAGGATATTGACTCCATACATGTGTTTGGGAAATCGATACTTCAATATGCCTTTGAAGTCACTCAACAGAAATACACAATACCTCAAATTGTTAACGAATTGAATGTTACAGCGAAATACTATAAGGAAGTATTGGATATGACATATAATGTGGATTTTGATGCGCGTTCAATCGTTGGAGATGATTATTTAAATCCATGGGAAAGAAATTATGGAAACAATCATATAAAAGGTCCACTTTCAGAACATGGAACTTCAGTCGCTTCGCTAATAGTAAATAATAAGAATAAGAAAGCCAAGATGAATGGAATTGCTCCAAATGCGGTTATCATGCCAGTGAGAGTGGTTCCCGGTGGAGATGAACGAGATAAGGATGTAGCAAATGGAATATTTTATGCCGTAAATAATGGTGCGAAAATAATTAATTTAAGTTTTGGTAAATCATTTACTGCGTACAAAGCAGTGGTTGATAGCGCTGTCAGATATGCTGAAGCAAAGGGAGTGCTTATTATTCATGCGGCAGGAAATGAAAGTAAAAACAGAGACCAAACGAATCGATATCCGATTTCAACGTATAATAATGGAGGGAAGGCATCCAACTGGATCGAAGTAGGGGCGAATTCTGCAATCAAAGATGAGAACTTCATTGGCAGTTTTTCAAATTATGGTAAAAACACCGTAGATTTTTTAGCTCCAGGGGTTCGTGTATTTACAGCATTGCCAGAAAATCGATACGGATTTAATGACGGTACTAGTTTGTCCGCACCAATAGTAAGTGGAATTGCAGCTTTGGTTTGGGGGATTTATCCGAAATTATCCTACCAAGAGTTAATTGATGCCATGTTGGCTTCTATAAAAAAACAAGAGGTACATGTGTTAATTCCAGGATCAAAAGAAGACCGGGCTAATTTGGATAGCTTAATTAAAACAGGTGGAAATATTAATCTGTATGACTTGATCAATTATTTAGAACAGAAAAAATAAGAGATTTTTTAAAAAAAATATGGAGAGAATTAGATTTTTATTTATATTAAAATTTAAAATCTAAACTATAACGTATGAAAAACTTTAAACTTTCTTCTTTTTTAAAGGTCTTTGCATTTACGGCATTGATTTTAGGTGGCTGTCAAGCAGATATGGATGTGAAAGCTCCTGATTCATTTGTGAAAACAACTGAGCAATCTCTTGATAACTCTTATATAGTAATGTATAAGTCACAGTCGAGTTCTAATCAAAAGTCGGATTTGTCTTACCGTGAAAAAATTGAGCTTTCTAAAAATGAGTCCCTTCAAATGCTCAGAACAGCAAATATACCAGCTGAAAATATAACGCATGTTTACGGTGGGGTGATTACTGGCTTTTCGGCTGTAATTAATAATGCTGAGCAATTGAGTGCACTTCAAAATGACTCTAGAGTAGTTTCAATTGAAAAAGATCGTTTAATAATATTAGCTCCGCCTTCAGGTAAAGGTCCAGGAGGAGGGTCTACCTCTCCAGCACAGGAAACTCCTTGGGGAATTGCAAGAGTAAATGGAGGCGTTACTTATACAGGTAGCGGCGTTGCTTGGATTTTGGATTCAGGAATTGATTTAGATCACCCAGATTTAAATGTTGATGTTAGCAGAAGCATGAGTTTCCTTGGCGGTAAAGATGCTACTGATCCTAACGATGCTAATGGCCACGGTACCCACGTTGCAGGAACTATTGCTGCTATTGATAATGCTGAAGGCGTTGTAGGTGTAGCTGCGGGTGCGACTGTTATATCTGTAAGAGTACTAGATCGAAGAGGCTCTGGTTCTCTATCTGGTGTAATTGCTGGGATTGATTATGTTGGAGCAAATGGAAAATCTGGTGATGTTGCAAATATGAGTTTAGGTGGTGGAGTTTCTACTTCTTTAGACCAAGCTGTTGAAAGTGCAGCTCAAAGTAGTGGTGTGAAATTTGCGTTAGCAGCTGGAAATGAAAGCGACAATGCAAACAATCATTCACCTGCTCGCGCGAATGGAAATAATGTTTATACTATTTCTGCAATGGATATTAATGATAATTTTGCTAGTTTCTCTAATTATGGAAACCCTCCAATTGATTATTGTGCGCCTGGTGTGAGCATTCTTTCTACTTGGAAAGATGGTGGTTATAATACCATTAGTGGTACTTCTATGGCGACGCCTCATGCGGCAGGTGTTCTTTTATTAGGAGCTCCAAAAGCAAGTGGTACAGTTAAAGGTGATCCTGATGGAAATGCAGATACTATCATTTCACATTGATTTGAAAATTAAATAAATAACAAAAAAACCTCCATTTGGAGGTTTTTTTGTTTACACCAAATCATGGTGATTTTATTAAATAATTCCTTTATTTTTAAGTCTGCACATGGTAGCTTTTTTGATATTTAATTAATTTATTATGAGAATTATTACTCCTCTATTTAGCCTAATTTTTCTTTTTTCCTTTCATTTTGGATTCAGCCAAAAAAGAAAAAGCAATGAGAAACCTGCCGCTGTGGTTTCGATTGATACTTCCACGTATAAACAATTAACGTTTAGAAATATAGGTCCTTTTCGTGGTGGAAGGTCTGTGGCGGTAACAGGAGTAATTAATAACGACCAACTGTATTATATGGGAAGTACAGGGGGCGGAATTTGGAAAACGGAGGATGCTGGATTGTCTTGGAAAAATATATCGGATGGATATCTCAAAACCGGAAGTGTCGGCGAATTGGCGGTAAGTATGTCTGATCCTATGATCATTTATGCAGGTATGGGAGAACATGCGGTTCGGGGTGTGATGACTTCCTATGGAGATGGTGTGTATAAGTCAATGGACGGAGGAAAGTCATGGAGTCATTTAGGATTGGAGCTAACCAGACATATAGGGGATATCGTCATTCATCCATCAGATCCAAATATAGTACTTGTTGCTGCGCAAGGTGCTGTGCACGGCCCAACGAGCGATCGAGGAATATATCGTTCAATAAATGGTGGAAAGACATGGGAGAAAACCTTGTTCGTGGATAATAATACAGGAGCATCATCTCTAGTGATGGATAAAAATAACCCTAGAATTTTATATGCCGCAATGTGGGATCATATAAGATATCCTTGGCAAGTTAAAAGTGGGGGAAAGGGTTCTGGGATTTATAAAAGTATCGATGGTGGTACCTCATGGAAAAAGCTCACAAAAGGTTTGCCCGAATTAATGGGGAAAATTGGAATTACAGTTTCTCCAGCAAATTCAGAACGATTATGGGCAGTGATAGAAGCTGAAGAAGGTGGCGTTTATCGTTCAGATAATGGTGGCGCTTCTTGGGTGAAAATTAATGGAGATAGAGCTACGATTACTAGAGCTTGGTACTACAATGAAATTTTTGCCGACCCAGTTAATGAAAATGTAGTTTTTTTATTAAATGCCCAAGCCATGAGGTCGATAGATGGTGGAAAGACATTTAACCCTATGCCAGTTGGGCATGGTGATACCCATGATTTATGGATTAACCCAGATAATCCTGATAATTTCATACTAGGTGATGATGGAGGAGCAGAGATTACTTTTAATACTGGGAAGACCTGGAGTTCATTAAATAATCAACCAACTGCGCAATTTTATAGGGTCAATACCGACAACCAATTCCCGTATAAAGTGTACGGTGGCCAACAAGATAATAGTAGTGTGATTATTCGGAATTTCAGTTATTACGGCAGTATAGGTGAAAAAGATTGGATTTATGGGCCTGGTTGTGAAAGCGCCTATCTCGCATTTGATCCGAATGACCCACAATTAATTTTGGGAGGTTGCTATCAAGGAAACATTAGTCTTCTCGATATGAAATCTTTAACGGAGCGCGATGTCATGGCTTATCCCGTTATCGGCCTTGGGACTACACCTGCTGATTTTAAATATCGATTTAATTGGAATGCTCCAATCATTACTTCACCCCACAATCCAAAAGTAGTATACCACGGAGGAAATGTATTATTTAAGACGACGAATAATGGGATTTCGTGGGAATCAATTAGTGGTGATTTGACTAGAAATGATAAAACAAAACAAGTGGTAGGAGGGGCCCCATTTACGAATGAAGGTGCCGGAGGTGAAAATTATAATACTATAATGTATGTCGCTGTTTCTCCTCATAAAGAAGGAACCATTTGGGTTGGGTCAGATGATGGTCTATTGCATTTAACAACTGATGAAGGTAAAAATTGGACCAATGTGTCACCTCAAGGAATGGGTGAGACAATAATAAATAGTATAGAAGTTTCACCATTTGACGACAACGTCGTTTATGTGGTTTCAACGCGCTATAAGTTTAATGATTTTACTCCATCCATTTATAAAACAACAGATAAAGGTAAGTCGTGGAAGAAGGTGGTAAATGGTATCGGATCAGATAGTTTTGTTCGTGTGGTACGAGAGGATACAAAAGTGAAGGGGCTTTTGTATGCAGGAACTGAAAAAGGGCTGTATATCAGTTCAAATTCAGGGGAAAGTTGGACGCATTTTCAGTTGAATTTGCCCATTGTGCCAATTAATGATTTAAAAATACAAGACAATGATTTGGTAGTAGCTACTGCAGGAAGAGGGTTTTGGATTCTAGATGATTTGAGTTCCATCCAGCAATCAGTTGGCCATTTGGGCAATATTCCTATGATCTTCGAGCCCAGCTCTGTTATTCGACTTAAGGCATCCAACGGTAGATCAAGTTTGTTTGAAGGCGAAAATCCGAAAGCAGGAGTTATTTTGGACTATTATTTGCCCGAAATTTCTGATTCCATGAAGATAGCAATGGAAATAACTGATTCAAAGGGTATGGTGGTTCGGAATTTTTCAAACCAAAAAGATAAAAATTTCAAACCTTATCCAGGCGGGCCGGCGCCAGAACCGGTTATGCCTTTTCAAAAGGGGATTAATCGATTTTCTTGGAACCTAATCACCAATGGAATTTCATCTGTACCAGGGGTGTTCGTTAATGGTGATTATTCTGGCCATTTAGCCATTCCAGGTGAATATACAGTCAACCTTAATGTCGACGGGCAATTGATTGCTACAAAATTTAAAGTGTTGCCTAACCCGAACCATTCCTATACAGAAGCTCAGTTTATGGAACAACACCAATTTTTAGAAAAAATCGAAAATAGAGTAACGGAAATTCATGAATCTGTAGTTAAAATACGATCGGTAAGAGATCAAATAAATGGCGTATTGAAGCGAGTGGAGGAAAATGAAAATTCAAGTGAGTTAAAGAAAAAAGGAAAAGAAATATTGCCCTTAGTGGATAAGTGGGAATCCAATTTAATTCAACCAAAACAAAAAACTTTTCAGGATGTGATTAATTTCCCAAATGAGTTGAATTCAGAATTCCTTGACTTGAAATCGAGAATGGATGGCGATTATACTATTATTACCCAGGGGGCAAAACAGCGATTTTCAGATCTTGAGGATGAATGGAATACGTATCGATTGGATTTAAAAAATATTTTGGATCAATTAGATCAATTTAATAGTTTATATAAAGAGTTGAATTTACCTGTGGTAATTAGCAATTTTGAAAATCAATAAAACATTGGTATTGATTCGTTTGAAAACCAGAGTATGAAAAATGAAAATAAGGGGATTCATCATTTGATGAATTCTACATTTAATAGTTGGAAGGGGTTGAAAGCAACTTTTGTACACGAGGCGGCATTTAGGCAGGAAATTGTGATGGTCGCTATTTTATTTCCATTGAGTTTTTTCGTTGCCGAATCACTCACGATGTGGTTAATTCTTGTAGGTCCTTTATTTCTATTATTGATTGTGGAATTGTTAAATTCTGCCATCGAATCAGTAGTTGATAGGGTAGGAAGTGAGTATCATGAGTTAAGTGGGCGAGCTAAAGATATGGGATCAGCAGCCGTGTTTATCAATCTGTTATTTATTGCTTGCGTTTGGGGAGTAACAATCATTGATCGATTTGTTGTCAATATAATATAATAAAAACAATATGAATTATAATAAAATCGTTATATCTATTCTTCTGATATTAGGAATTAATAGCAGTTGGGCCCAATCTGGGTATTTTCCACAAAAGAATCGATGGGAAGAAAAAAGCCCAGAGAAAAATGGATTTAATGTAGCAAAGCTCAATTCAGCAATTGAGTTCGCTAAATCTAATGAGTATTCGGGAGCAGTGGATTTGGAAATAGCGATTTTGGCGGGTTTTGCCCGTGAACCCTATCATGCTGTTGTTGGACCAACAAAAGAAAGAGGAGGGCCAGCAGGGGTGGTGATCAAAGATGGATATATCGTGGCGAAAT
>JAHEMU010000461.1 GCA_024643485.1 Cytophagales bacterium | reverse complement strand
AATTTGAAATGAATAAGCGTGAGTTTATAACTCATATTGGTACATATAAAGGAAAGAGAATTACCGTTATTAGTACAGGTATGGGTACGGATAATATCGAAATATTCTTAAATGAAATCGATGCACTAGCCAATGTTAATTTACAAACTAGAGAGGTAAAACCTCGAAAGAAAAAATTAAATATAATTCGTATTGGAACCTCGGGATCGTTACAAGAAGACATTCCATTAGGTAGTCATCTTGTTTCCGATTATGCCGTTGGATTAGATACTTTGATGTATTTCTATAATTTACCTCAAAGCAAATATGAAAGTACAATAGCTGATGAAATTAAATCGAGCGTTGGTTTAGAATTTACTCCATACGTTGTTCGAGGATCACAAAAATTAAAGGAGCAAATAGGGGAAGGTATGTTGGTAGGTAATACAGTTACTTGTCCTGGTTTTTACGCCCCTCAAGGACGAAAAGTTAGACTTGAATTAAAACATCCAAAATTGATACAAAAATTAAATTATTACCATAAGGATGATTTTTGGCTTACAAATTTCGAAATGGAAACAGCTGGGTATTACGCATTGGCTAAATTAATGGGTCATGAAATACTAAGTGTTAATGCTATCATTGCCAATAGGATTAAAAACAAATTTTCCAAAACCCCAAATAAAGTAGTTGATTCATTAATTAAAATCGTATTGGATAGAATATGATTTATCCTTTCATGCATTCAGACAAATTTTGAGATTAAAGTGCTTATGAAAGATTACGATATTTATACCCTTCCGAATGGTATTCGTGTAGTGCACAAGCAAGTGATACATACTAAAATTGTCCATTGTGGATTTGTTTTAGATGTAGGTAGCAGAGACGAAAACCTTAATAATCAAGGTATCGCTCATTTTTGGGAGCACATGGCTTTTAAAGGAACTTCTAAGAGGAAAGCATATCATATAATGAATAGGCTAGAGGCGAATGGTGGTGAGCTAAATGCATATACTACGAAAGAAAAAATCGCCTTTTATGCCTCAGTACTAGAGAGTCATTTCGAAAAGGCCTTTGATTTACTTACAGATATCACTTTCGATTCTATATTCCCTGAAAAACAAATTGAGAAAGAGCGATTAGTTATTTTGGAAGAAATGGCAATGTATAAAGATTCGCCAGATGATGATCTTCAAGATGAATTTGATAATGTTGTTTTTGGAGATCATCCTTTAGGGATGAATATTTTGGGTATAAAGGAGACTGTCAATAAATTTCAAAAGAAGGATTTTGTAGAGTTCATTAATAATAATTTGGATACTGATCGAGTAGTGTTTTCAATCGTTGGAAATATTTCATTTGAGAAAGTAAAAAGACTTTCAGATAAATTTCTTGGCAATATTCCAGCAATTAAAAAGAAAAGAAAACGAAATTCCTTTGAGCTTTATTTGCCTCAAACTAAGAAAATAGAAAAAAATACTATGCAGGCTTTGTGCGCAATGGGTCGCCCGGCATATGCTAATAATCACATTAATCGTATTCCATTTTTCATGCTTGTTAATCTGTTAGGAGGACCCGGAATGAATTCTAGATTAAATCTGGCATTGCGTGAAAAGCATGGTTATGTCTATGCTATTGATGCCAATTATTCCTCGTTTTCAGACACTGGTCTCTTTACAATATTTTTTGGAACAGAACCAAAACAGCTTAAAAAAAGTATTGAGTTGGTTAAGAAAGAACTAAAAAAATTAAAGAATATTTCTCTTGGTAATTTACAAATGCACACGGCTAAAGAGCAGTTGAAAGGTCAATTGGCAATAGCGGAAGAAAATAATGCAAGTTTAATGTTGGCAATTGCCAAAAGTCTAATTGATAGGAATAGTATTGATTCACTTGAAGATATTTTTAAACAGATAGATATCGTTTCTCCTAACATTATTCTTGATGTGGCTAATGAAATGTTTGATGATAATTTATTTAGTTATTTAACTTATACACCCCACTAGCCAATGAATTTCCTTGATAAGGACTTAGAAGAG
>JAHEMU010000132.1 GCA_024643485.1 Cytophagales bacterium | reverse complement strand
TTTTAATTCACGCTCACCCAAAATTTCCGCTACGGTTCCAGTGGATTGTCTTCTCCATATTTCGAATTGAAAAAGACGATCTTTTGCAGCGGCATACCCTTGAGCGAAGAACAAATCTTGCTGGTTTTTTGCGTAAATATGATTGATTCCCCACTGGTCTCTAATAATTTCTACCGGTTCCTTGATTCCCATTAATTGCAAACCCTTATCGTCGTTGGGAACATTACATGCCAGAAAAAATGGCAAAATGATATAGAATAAATACTTTTTCACTCTTTTGGATATTTAATTGAGTCCATTAAGGTAATAAATTATTAATCGAACACCTTTAATAAATGGATTTGAGTAAACTATTTTTTAAAAATATCGTTACTTTTATACCTGTTACTGATCTGCGTTTATATGAAAAAAGTTGGCAATATACTCCTTATTGAAGATGATCACATCGCTATTTTTATAGCAAAAACAAACCTTGACCGAATATTTCAATACAATGATTTACTCATTGCTCATAATGGTGAAGAAGCCTTGAATTTGCTAAAATCAATAGAGGATCCTAATTTATTACCAGATTTAGTTTTACTCGATATCAACATGCCCTTAGTGGATGGTTGGGATTTTATGGATCATATTTCTGAATTAAATTTAAAAAAGGAAATTCCAATTTTTATACTAACCTCCTCCATTGACCCTTCGGATATTCGCAAATCACAACAATACTCAGAAATTAAAGGATTTTTATCAAAGCCTATCACCACTCAAGCACTAGACGAAATTTTACAAAGCGTTCATCCTGAATAATTTTAATCCTTTTTACATTTTCTTACGTAAACTATTTTATCCTCATTTTCATTAAATATATCTCTATGAAAAAAATAGTTCTACTATCTTTTTGCCTAACCTTAGGTCTTTCCGTTTTTGGTTATCAATCAAACAACACCTTGGCGCGATTACAGACGCTCATTGATTCTGTATACGATTCTTCTACTGACTTCGGAGGCGCTACGATAGGAATGGTCGATCAAAATGGCACTTCATTTTCTTTGTCAGTTGGAATGGCCGATGTTGAAGCTCATATAAAAATGGAGCCAAGTCATGTGCTTCTTGGCGGCAGTACCGGGAAAGTTTTTGTGTCTTCTTCCATTTTACTTCTCGTTCAAGAAGGGAAAATTAAATTAGACGACAAAGCTTCAGTATATTTATCAGGTAATGCGTGGTTTCCAAAAATTCAAAATAGTGAAACCATTACCATTAGGAATTTACTTCAGCATTCCACTGGAATTTCGCGTTATGTCTTCAATGAACAGTTTCAAAAGGATTTGCCCCTTGCCCCGGACCGAGTTTGGAAGCCAGAAGAACTTTTAAGTTATGTATTTGACGAAAAGCCCCTTTTTGCAGCCGGAGAAAGCTTTGCCTATTCCGATACCAATTACATTATTCTGGGTATGATCATTGAAAAAGTGACGGGAAAATCGCTTTGGGATTTCATTGATGACAAGATTATCAAGCCCCATCATTTAACTAATATTTACCCTCAAAATTCGCGGACTATTCCTTCCTTAGCTTCGGGTTATAGTAGTGATACTGACGAATTCTACCCGGGAAAGGTAAGTGAAAACGGTGTTTACAAGCAAAATGTTCAGTTTGAGTGGGCTGGGGGCGGATATGCTATGAATGCAACTTCATTATCCCAAATGGCTAAATTAATGTATGAAGGCCATATCTTTAGTGCTTCCCTTTTTGATGATTATTTCAAAGGAATAGAGGCTGTAGGTTTAGGAGGCCAATGGGGACTAGGAGTGCATATGCGACAAACTCCATTTGGAATGTCGTGGGGGCACAGTGGATTTTTCCCTGGTTACATTACTAGTATGCTGTATTTTCCTGATAAGAAAACGGCCATAACGGTTCAGGTAAATACCTCCGATCCGACCAAACTTTCCTTATTCAGAAAAATACAGCGTTTAATTCCTTCTCTTTTGAAAGAATTAGAATAGTTATTTTTTATTTATTTTGTTCTCTTTTGGTCCTGATTCCAAATTAGTTTGTAGGTAACGGAACATCGTTTCGTATATATGTCGCGTAGTTCCTTCCCCTTCATAAATACCGTGTGAACGATTAGGGTATGACATCAAGGAGAACATTTTATTGTTTTTTACGAGTTCATTTATCAATCGCTCTGAGCCTTGATAATGTACGTTATCATCCCCTGTTCCGTGAATAAGCATCAAATTCCCTTTCAGATTTTTTGCATAAGTAATTGGGGAGCCCTTTTTATACCCTTCAGCAAATTCGGGCAGAGTTCCTGAATAACGTTCTTGGTAGATATTATCATATAAAGTTTGATCTGGTACTGGAGCCACTGAAATTCCAGTTTTATATAAATCAGGATATCTGAACATCATATTTAATGTCATTGAACCTCCTCCGCTCCAACCCCAAATTCCTATTCGGTCGGCATCCACAAATGAATACTTTTTAATGATTTCCTGTAAGGCATCAGCTTGGTCGCGAGAGGCCAATACTCCTATTTGACCATGGACACTTTTTCTCCACTCTCGGCCTTTTGGTGCCGGTGTTCCACGGTTGTCGATGCTCATCACCACATAACCCTGTTGCGCCAAGAATAAATGGTAAAGGTACCTATAACTGCCCCAAGAATCCTGAACAGTTTGTCCAGCAGGCTCGCCGTAAACATAAAAAAATACAGGATACTTTTTTGAAGGATCAAAGTCCGGTGGGGTAATCATCATTCCATTCAATGTCCATCCGTCTGAGGCTTTTACATCAAAAAACTGAACCGGGTTACTCGATAAAGCATTGATTTTATCTTTTAAAGGCTTGTTGTCTTGAAGAACACGTACTACTTTATGATCTGGTAAGCTCACCAACGATATTAC
The DNA here is from genome assembly GCA_024643485.1 of Cytophagales bacterium. Taxonomy (GTDB): domain Bacteria; phylum Bacteroidota; class Bacteroidia; order Cytophagales; family Cyclobacteriaceae; genus JAHEMU01. The sequence goes on along the minus strand of JAHEMU010000132.1, from coordinate 4,376 downwards.
AGGAGGAACCCCTGCTTTAGAAAAAGTATGGATAGCAAATTTCCCATTCGGACTGATATCGTACGAATTTGTTCCGGCTAGGCTTACAGGAGTAAGTCTTTCCTGTTTTCCTTTTCCATTGAGCTTTCCTCTATACAAATACCGTTGTCCTGGCTCGTCTGGAGAAGCGATATAATAAAAATACCCCCCTTCCAAATCGATTAATTGTATATTAATAACGTCAAAAGTTCCTGATGAAATAATGGTCTCTCCAGAACCGTCTCGATTGATCTTATATACCGACTTCCATCCATTTTTCTCACTCACCCAGGTGAACTCTTTACCCTTATTCATATAAATCCAGTCATCAACCGGATTTATCCAAGCAGGGTCACTTTCTTCATACAGTTTCTTTATGGATCCAGTAGCAGCCTCTCCAGATAGAATTTGATACTGATTTTGGGCACGATTGGCATATTGCATCACTACTTGTTCAGAATTATCCGCCCACTGTATTCTAGGGATATAATTATTACGTGGATCCCCTTCTACTTTCATCCAGGTAGTTTTACCTCCTGCCGCACTAGCAACCCCAATACGAACTGCTGAATTTTTTTCGCCTACTTTGGGGTATTGAATAGGGATAATTTTTGAATAAATAGAATCCGTATTGTTGATCATATAAAATACACCAATTCCGTTAGCGTCTAATTGCCAATATGCAATACTCTTTCCGTCTGGGCTCCATCTAAATCCATCTTGGCAACCGAATTCTTCTTCATATACCCAATCGAAGGTGCCATTGATAATTTCATTATTACCATCTGTGGTGATTGCTGTAATTTTATTAGATGATAAGTCTTCGACATAAATGTTATTTTCGCGAACATACCCAACGCGAGTTCCATCAGGAGAGAATTTTGCGAACATCAATGTAGATGGTTTGGCGTTATCGCCTCCTAATTTGGTTAATTTCTTTGATGCTAATTGGTACACCCAATAGTCACCGCGCGTGTTTTGTCTCCAAACCCGTGCTGAATTGGTATAGATTAACAAACTACTTTTATCGGAAGACCATTCATAATCTTCTACTCTCAAAGGAGAGCTCTCTCCTTGAGGGATAAGTGATGCAGCTGAGACCATTACATCACTCTTTCCAGTGGCTGTTTCATATCGGATAACATCCACAGCCCCACGGTATTCTGCTGAAGCTTCGAAGGTGGTATAATACGTTCCATTGTCCAACCATTTCAATGGCCCGAAACGACGGGCGCTGAATTCATAATTGGTAAATAAACGCTCTAGTGATAATTGTGAAGCGTCTTGCGCGTGTAGGCCACTCACTAGTAAAATCAAACTGAGTAGCGATAAAACTAACTTTTTCATCCTTATTTTCATCGGTTAATTGGAAAGGTAATATTATGGAAAATTGTTAAGAATCTCTATTCATAGGTAAAATCAAATTTGCTGAACACCAAAACGCCGAACCATAAAAACCATTCTCCAACAGCGATTTTAAGGTTAGGTTTTAATTAGGCTACAAAAATGTATATATTGAAATAACGTTTAACCTTACCTATTGTGAAAAAAATTACTCTTCTCTTCCTTACCTGTAGCTTAATTCTCCTTATTGGTGAATCAACTCAAGGACAATCCTATACTCCATCAAAAGAAAATCTCGAGGCCCGAGAATGGTTTAAAGAAGCCAAATTTGGCCTATTTATTCATTGGGGGGTGTATAGCGTTTTGGGAGACGGCGAATGGGTCATGAACAATCAAAATATTTCCATTGATGCATATGAAAAATTACCAGGCTTTTTTAACCCTGTAAAATTTGATCCAAAAGCATGGGTAACCATGGTCAAAAATGCTGGGATGAAATACATTACCATTACCAGCCGGCATCATGATGGATTTTCCATGTTCGACACCAAAATGACTGACTATAATATTGTTGACGATACCCCTTATGGAAAAGATGTGCTGAAAATGCTTGCGGAAGAATGTAGAGCTCAGGGAATAAAATTATTTTTCTATTATTCACTTTTAGACTGGCATAATGACGATTACTTCCCAAGAGGAAGAACAGGAAATGGTATCGACGGACGGGAATCTGGTGAATGGGAAAAATACATCGCTTTTATGAAGGGTCAGTTAACGGAGTTACTTACAAACTACGGTGAAATTGGTGGTATCTGGTTCGATGGTCACTGGGACCAAATGGGCTGGGATGGTGAACATTTCAGTGACCCTTTGGTAAACTGGCATTATGACGAAATTTATAGTTTAATACATACACTTCAACCCCAAGCATTAATTGGAAACAATCATCACCTAGGTGTAATTCCTGGTGAGGATTTCCAAATGTTTGAAAAAGACCTGCCGGGTAAAAATACAACGGGATGGGGCACATCGGCCGATCAAATTGGAAATGTGCCTTTAGAAGTTTGTGAAACCATCAATGGATCTTGGGGGTTTAATCTTCAAGATCGTCGCCATAAATCAAAGACCGAGTTAATTCATTATTTGGTAAAAGCAGCAGCGTATGGAAGCAACCTACTCCTAAACGTTGGTCCTATGCCCAGTGGCGAAATTCAACCGGAACATCAGCAATCGTTGAGTGAAATGGGAAATTGGTTAAAAATATACGGATCTACAGTTTTTGGCACCACAAGAGGGCCTATTGCACCAAATGATCAATACGTCACTACGCAAAATGCCAAAACGGTGTACTTACACCTGTTTGATCCTAACGCCCAACATTTGTATTTAGAAGAATTTCCCAATGAAATTGCGTCTATCACAAGATATCATTCAGACAAAAAAGTGCCTTTTCAAAAGACAAAATTTGGAATTATCATCGATGTAAAAAATCTATCGAAAGACGAAATTGACACCGTTTTGGAAATCAAGCTCAAATAAAATATTCCAATTTGGTTGAATAAAAGCATCGATAGAGCACACGCTTTCTATTACTTCCTTCTGCCTTTAAATCTATTTCCTTGAGCCTTTCCAGGTCCTTGCGTTTTTCCCTGCACCTTTCGTTTATCAAAGGCTTTAGGCTTTCGTCCATGCCCTTCAAAACGAACAGGCCCCAGTAACTTTTCAACGAGATCTGGGCGGTCTTTGCTTAATAACTTATCCTTAATCTGTTGTCTATTTTCTTTTTTATGCCAGAAGAAAAACATGTGTTGATCGCGTTTTTCTTTTTCCGTTTTGGCGGTGAACATGGGAGTCATGGTGTAAGGATGATAACCGGAATAATAGATCACTGTTGCAACGGTCATCGGGGTGGGAGTAAAATCCTGAACTTGCTCCAACCTAAATCCCATATCTTTAGTTTCAACAGCCAGATTTGCCATATCCTCTTCCTTGCAACCCGGGTGAGAAGAGATAAAATAGGGGATTAATGGCTGCTCGAGATTATGTTTCTTGTTTAATGCTTCGTACTTCTGTTTAAAATTATGAAAATGTTTAAATGAAGGCTTCCTCATCACTCTTAATGTATCATCTGCAGTGTGCTCAGGCGCCACTTTTAATCGTCCGGAAATATGCCTAGTCACCACCTGCTCGAGGTATTCATTAATGCTGTTGTTTGCGTTTTTATTATAGCTTTCTACAAGTAAATCGTACCTAATACCACTACCAACAAACGCCTTTTTAACCTTTGGATGTTTATCAACCTCGCGATAAATTTCGGTCATCGGCGTGTGATCAGTATCTAGGTTACTACAAATTACGGGGTGAATACATGATGGGCTAACGCAGCGGTCGCAAATGGATTGCACCTTTCCTTTAAGCTTGTACATGTTAGCAGATGGCCCCCCTAAATCAGAAATATATCCTTTAAAATCTGGCATTTGGGTGACGATATCCACTTCCTTCAAAATCGATTCCTTGCTTCGGCTGGTAATAAACTTACCCTGATGCGCCGAAATAGTACAAAAACTACATCCACCAAAGCAACCGCGGTGCATATTGACGGAAAATTTTATCATTTCATAGGCAGGAATTGGCCCACGTTTATTGTATTTTGGATGTGGCTGACGCGTATACGGCAAATCAAATGACTGATCAATTTCTTGTTCTGTCATGGTATAAAAAGGAGGATTAATGACCACCTTCCAATCGGCCGCATCTTGTACAATGCGCTTTGCCTGCAGTTTATTTGACTCCTGTTCTACGTGTTTAAAATTAGCCGCATATTCTTTGGCATCGCGCAAACATTTTTCGTGGTTATTTAATTCAATGGTTTCCCATTGTTTGGTTGGTACTTCATCTCTCCGGTTTATTAGATAACTAGTTTGAGGGATGCTATTTATTTGATCGAAAGGAACTCCCTTTTTCAACAACCTTAGTAACTCGCGTAGAGGTTGCTCCCCCATCCCATAAACAAG
>JAHEMU010000131.1 GCA_024643485.1 Cytophagales bacterium | reverse complement strand
GCCTTAAAATGAAAGACGATCGCATCTATATTTTTGACACTACTTTAAGAGACGGAGAGCAAGTTCCGGGCTGTAAGCTAAATACGGAACAGAAAGTTAGGATAGCTTTAGCGCTTGAAGTATTGGGCGTAGATGTTATTGAGGCGGGATTTCCTGTGTCTAGTCCTGGAGATTTTAAAAGTGTAGAAGAAATAGCAAAAGCACTTAGAGAGCCGATTATTTGTGGTCTTACTCGAGCAGTTCAAAATGATATTGAGGTAGCAGCAGCTGCATTAAAACATGCCAAACGCGCAAGAATTCATACCGGAATTGGAACGTCAGATCAGCATATATTTAGCAAATTGCGTTCAACAAGAGAAGAGGTGTTAGAGAGGGGAATAAAAGCCGTGAAGATGGCTAGAAATTTGGTTGAGGAGGTTGAGTTTTATGCTGAAGATGCTGGAAGAACAGATAACGAATACTTAGCAAAAGTATGTGAAGAAATGATTAAGGCTGGTGCTACCATTTTGAATATTCCTGATACAACAGGGTATTGCTTGCCTGAAGAATATGGAGCTAAAATAGCCTATCTAGCTAATAATGTGCCGAACATTGACAAAGCTATTTTATCTACACATTGCCACAATGATTTGGGATTGGCTACGGCTAATTCCATCAGTGGCATTAGAAATGGAGCGCGGCAAATCGAATGTACCATCAATGGAATCGGGGAGCGTGCTGGAAATACTTCTTTGGAAGAGGTGGTAATGATTATTAAAAAGCGCCACGATATCCCTCATAAAACAAAGGTGATAAGCGAGAAATTTTATGCTATAAGCCACTTGGTGTCCGATATTATGGGGATGCCTGTTCAACCTAATAAAGCCATTGTAGGAAGTAATGCTTTTGCTCATTCCAGTGGTATCCATCAGGATGGAGTAATTAAAGATCGATTAAATTATGAAATTATCGACCCTGCAGAAGTAGGGGTTAACCGATCAGAAATTGTTCTTACAGCAAGAAGTGGAAGAGCAGCACTGAGATATCGTTTACAACAGTTGGGATACGATCTTGAAGTGGAAGAACTGAATAAAGTATATACTGAATTTTTAATTTTGGCAGACGAACTTTTAGAGGTGAGAGATCAAGAATTGCACCAATTATATGAAACGTGCAAGGCTAAGGAAATTGTAAGCTAAATTCAATGGGAAAAACATTATTTGATAAATTATGGGACAGTCACGTCGTGAAGCACGTGGAAGATGGCCCCGATGTTCTTTATATCGACAAACATTTTATTCACGAAGTAACTAGCCCTCAAGCTTTTGCCGGCTTAGAAAAAAGAGGACTCAAGTTATTCAGACCCCAGCAAATCGTTGCGACTGCTGATCATAACGTGCCGACTATCGACCAACACCTTCCCATTCGGGATGCGTTGTCACGTCAGCAGGTAGAACGGCTAACTGAAAATTGTGAAAAGCATGGCGTAAACTTATATGGATTGAATCACCCATATCAGGGGATTGTTCATGTTATAGGGCCTGAGTTGGGGTTGACTTTACCAGGAATGACCATCGTTTGTGGAGATAGCCATACTTCTACCCACGGTGCGTTTGGGTCGATTGCCTTTGGAATTGGAACTAGCGAAGTGGAACAAGTTTTTGCGACTCAATGTATTCTTCAGCCCAAACCAAAAAGCATGAGGATCACCATTAATGGTCAATTGCCTTCAAATGCTACTGCCAAGGATGTAATACTCTTTATTATCTCAAAAATTTCTACCAGTGGAGGAAACGGATATTTCGTTGAATATGCTGGGGATGTTTTTAGAAATATGTCGATGGAAGAGCGCATGACGGTCTGTAATATGAGTATAGAAATGGGTGCTCGTGGCGGGTTTATCGCCCCAGATGAGACTACCTTCAATTATATAAAAGGCCGTGAATTTGCGCCAAAAGGGGAGGTGTTTGCCCAATCTGTAGCAAAATGGAAACAATTGAAAACGGAAGACGGAGCTACTTTTGATAAAGAGCATACGTTTGCAGCTTCTGATATTCAACCGATGATTACCTATGGAACGAATCCGGCGATGGGTATTCAAATTAACAGATCTATACCAACGGTAGCAGAATTACAGGATGCTTCGGAAGAAAAATCCTTTTTGAAGTCTTTGGCATATATGGATTTCAAACCTGGACAATCACTAATAAACCACCCGGTGAATTATGTATTTATTGGAAGTTGTACCAATGCTAGAATTGAAGACTTGCGTGCCGCTGCTAAAGTAGTTAAAGGGAAAAGAAAGGCCGAAAACATCAATGCCTTTATTGTGCCAGGCAGTAAGCAAGTGGAGAAACAAGCGATTGAAGAGGGATTGGATAAAATATTTAAAGAAGCAGGATTTGAATTGCGTCAGCCAGGATGCTCTGCTTGCTTGGGAATGAACGAAGATAAGATTCCTGCAGGTGAATATTGTGTGTCAACTTCAAATCGAAATTTTGAAGGCCGTCAAGGGCCGGGTGCAAGAACCATGTTAGCAAGCCCGATAACAGCTGCACTTACTGCTTTGAATGGAAAAATTGTTGATGTGACGAAAGAAATTGCCTAATTAATGGAAAAATTCATAAAATTAACTTCTTCAGTAGTGCCGTTGCCTATTGAGAATATCGATACCGATCAAATTATTCCTGCTCGTTTTTTGAAAGCCACAAGTAGAGATGGCTTTGGTGAGAATTTGTTTAGAGACTGGCGATATCGTTCAGAATCTACTCCAAACCCTGAATTTGTTTTGAATAATGATAAAATTTCCGGTCAAATTCTTGTGGCGGGGAAAAATTTCGGCTGCGGATCAAGCCGCGAACATGCGGCCTGGGCTATTCATGATTATGGGTTCAAAGTGGTTGTTTCTAGCTATTTTGCTGATATTTTTAAAAACAACGCTTTGAATAATGGTGTGTTGCCCGTTCAGGTTTCAGAGACGTTTCTAAATGAAATATTTAACCAGAAAGAGGGGGCCGCTTCGATTAGCGTTGATCTTGAAAACCAAAAAATTACGTTAGAAAATACGGGGAAAAGTGAAACATTTGAAATTAATACTTATAAAAAATATTGCTTGATAAACGGATTTGATGATATTGATTATCTAGTAAATTTAAAAGATGAAATTGCTGAATTTGAAACAAAGCGGTAATAACTAGTAAAAAGAAAAGGAGAGTATGATGAAAAAAGTGATCGCAGTATTACCTGGTGATGGAATAGGACCTGAAGTAACTGCACAAGCAATAAAAGTGTTGAATGCCGTTGCGGAAACATTTGGACATGAATTTATTTATGAAAATGCCCTTATTGGAGCTGCAGCAATTGATGAAACGGGAGATCCATTTCCGTTAGAAACAGAGAATGTTTGTAAAAAAGCCCATGCCGTACTTTTTGGTGCTATTGGAGATCCGAAATATGATAATAATCCAGCCGCGAAAGTGCGACCTGAGCAAGGACTACTTAAAATGCGTGCAAATTTAGGTCTATTTGCAAATGTACGACCAATAAAAAGTTACCCTCCTTTGTATAGTAAATCTCCACTCAAGACTAGCCGTATTGAAAATGTCGATTTCGTGGTTTACCGAGAACTTACCGGCGGTATTTACTTTGGGAATCCAAGAGGTCGTTCAGAGGATGGAAACCAAGCTTTTGATACTTGTGTGTATTCTCGTGAAGAAATATCACGTATTTCTCATATGGCTTTTGAAGCGGCAGGAAAGCGCAAAGGAAAAGTTACCCTGGTAGACAAAGCCAATGTATTGGCAACGAGTAGATTATGGAGAGAAGTGGTGAAAGAAATTGCTGAGGAATATAAGGAAGTTAATCTAGAATTTATGTTCGTAGATAACGCGGCAATGAAAATCATCACCCAACCGTCGCATTTCGATGTGATCCTAACTGAAAATTTATTTGGGGATATTTTAACGGATGAAGCTTCAGTAATTGCTGGAAGTCTTGGTTTACTACCTTCGGCTTCTATTGGTCATAAAACTAAGCTTTTTGAGCCTATCCACGGTTCTTATCCGGAAGTAGCAGGTAAAAATATTGCTAATCCGCTTGGGGCAATCCTTTCTGCGGCTTTAATGCTAGAGCTGGCTTTGAACGCTCCTGTTGAAGCGCGAGTAATCCGTGAAGCTGTGAATCATTCAATGGCAAAAGGAATTGTTACTCAGGATATCGACCCGGTGTCTAGTTATTCAACGTCTGAAGTAGGCGAATTTATTGCCGACTTTATCCATAAAAAACAAATGGACGACAGTAGCTCCATGACTATTATTTAAATCAGTGATTAACCGCTTCTCCGTTGAGTATTTTCTGACAAAGATCTATGGTTGATAGATAAATGTTAGATGCCACCATAGAAGCGGTTATTTTTAATGACTTTTCGCCTTCCTCATACCCTAATATCTCAATGTAATTTCCTTGTAAATTAATGAAGGTTGTGCCCATTGAATATCTGTTATAAATGGATTGATAGAATTCACTTTCTAATGGGGAATCGTTTTGACAAAAAATAATAATCGATGGAACCAATTTTTTGTAACTGAAAATTTCGTCGGGATGAAAAAAATGTATCACCTCTCCTTGCGTTTCTTTTTCTAAATAATAACTCAATAATTCGGTTGAGTACCCTGCTGATTCGACGATAAATATGGTATTGTTCATTGTATTAATTTCTTTTCTTCTTTTATGGCCATATCCATGCCAGAAGATGAAATCAATGATTGGAGCCTATTTAGGGGGTTTGTTGGGAATCAGATATTCCCATTTTGGGATAAATTCTCATTTTGAAACGGAAGTTTCTTAAAAAGGATGGTTCTATTTTCTTTGGAAAGTTTGAGTTTTTTAGAAATATGTTCCTCTGTAGGTCGGAAAATCGAAGAGGCAAATAGAAGGAAAATATACCCACCAAGAAATATTGGTTTCCCAGTTAAGTATAGACCAATAAGCGCAATGGCACTGCTAATACCTAAAATGGTTTGAAATTTAATGAACTCTTGTAAAAAGACTTTGAGTTGATCTTTTAGGTTTGCGGTTGAGTTTTCGGGTTTCCATTGATAGTAAACTCGGATGGCAAAGATACCAGCTCCCATTACAAGCGGCATCAGGAGATAAATAATCCAATTGATATAATCTGGATGGTGAATAATGGCCGGCCATTCACCTTGAGCTTTTTGAATAAATAAAAACCCAAAGAACAACAGGGGGCCAGCTAAAATCAAATGGAATACTCGGTTGATTTGGTGAAAGAAATCGGTGGTAGTTTTGAATTGCACTTCGTTATTTTTTTTTTGTAATTTACTGAATAAGAACCAATTAGTTAAAATGATTGTAACTTTATGGTTAATTAAGAAAACCTTTTGGTTAATTTTGAATTAGAAGATAAAAGACCCAAAGAATTATGTACGGTGGAGGAACAATTTTTGAACAACCCAAACAGGATAATTTAACGAATGAAGATCCTGTATTACTAGCTGCTTTTGAAGCGCGCATTGAGCGTGGTGAAAAGATCGAACCACAGGATTGGATGCCGCAGTTGTATAGAAAGCAATTAATCAGAATGATTGAACAACACGCTCATTCTGAAATCATAGGAGCCCTTCCTGAAGGAACTTGGATTACCCGAGCTCCTGGATTTAAAAGAAAAATGGCACTTATTGCTAAGGTTCAAGACGAAGTGGGGCATGCGCAAATGTTATATAGTGCTGCGGAAACTTTGGGAAAATCTAGAGAGCAGATGATTAATGATTTGATTTCTGGAAAATCTAAATATTCCAATATTTTTAATTATCCAGCATTCACATGGGCGGATTCCTGTTTTATTTCATGGTTAGTTGATGCAGGTGCAATCGTAAATCAATTGGCAAATGCCAGAGGGAGTTACGGTCCTTATTGTAGAGCATTGGACAGAATTTGCGCTGAAGAATCATTTCACTTAAAATACGGTCACCATTGTGTGATTTATCTCGCAACAGGAACTACAATACAGCGTGAAATGATGCAAGCTGCTGTGGATCGTTGGTGGAAACCTATGATGCATTTTTTTGGTCCCCCAGATAAAATGTCGGTACACACTGAATTATTAATGAAGTGGAAAGTTAAAATGGCTACGAACGATGATATGAGAAACCAGTTTCTCGATATGTATGTGCCTAAAATAAGAGAACTAGGTTTAGTTATTCCGGATCCCATCCTAGATAAAGATGAAAAAACGGGTAAATGGATTTTTTCTGACCCTGATTGGGATGAGTTTTTCAGAGTAATAAACGGTGATGGACCTTGCAACAAAGAGCGTTTGGAGGTTCGTAAAATTGCTGAAGAACGTGGTGCTTGGGTGAGAAGAGCGCTATCAGGAAATATATTTAAACCAGTAACCCCTCTTGCGTAATGGAATCATTGGATCCAAGAATAAAGCCTTTAAATGAGGTGAATTATAGTGAAAAGGATATTCCTGATCAGTTAAAACCATACGAGGTATTCATCCAATTGAATAAATCAAAACCGTTTACCCACGTTGGTGTAGTACATGCAGCAGATTTAGATTTGGCATTTCTGTTTGCAAAAGAACAGTATAGCCGACGGTTAACATGTTCGGGAATTTGGGTGATGGAAACCGCTGATATGTATGTATCGGAACTTACAGATGGAGATAAAAATGTATTTGATTTATTTACGAAGGATCAAAAAGAAGGAAATACTTCCTTTCATTTATTTATTCTGAATAAAAGAGGGAAGCAACAGGTCTTTTTAGATGAAATACAGGCAAAAGATGTAGTTTCGGCTATATCATTGGCTTATCAAAAGCATCCTGAAGTTATGGCATACCATGTTTGGGTTTGCGAATCGAACAAGATATTAAAAATGGAGGATGAGGTTGCAGATATTTGGAATACCTTAAATGAAAAGGGATTTAGAGATGCTTCAGCTTATAGAGCAGGTGATAAATTGAAAAACTTTTTGGCAAAGAAATGAAAGAGCAGGCTTTTAAAAAATTATTATATAGTATCGCCGATGATCAATTAATTTTAGGTCATAGGAATTCAGAATGGACTGGTTTGGGCCCATTGTTAGAAGAGGATATCGCGTTTAGCTCCATGGCTCAAGATAAAGTTGGTCATTCTTTGGCCTTTTATGAACTATTAAGCCAGATGGGAGAGGGTGAGCCAGATACCATAGCCTTCATGCGAAATCAGGAAGATTTTATGTGTTGCCAATTTGTAGAATTACCAATTGGTGATTATTCTTTTAGCTTGATGCGTCATTTTCTTTATGACCATGCTGAAATGGCTAGAAT
>JAHEMU010000460.1 GCA_024643485.1 Cytophagales bacterium | reverse complement strand
ATTTATAATCATTCTTTACGGCCCTATTTATGGCAATTATACCGTAAATCGTATACGATCTGCTTTTGAATTTTCAGATGATGCCTCTATGAGTGTTAGAGATGTGAATAGGGCATCTATTCAACCATATATCCATAAACATCCTATGGGGGGAGGAGTGATGACCAGCGGAACAGCTGGAGTCACTTACAACCCACAACACCGTTTGGCTGGCTTCCCGCCGGATAGTGGAATGTTGAGAATGGCCATAGAACAAGGTCCAATAGGATTAATTTTTATTTGCATATACTATTTCGTAATTCTCAAGGTTTGTATTTCAAAATTTTACCGAAATAAGGACCCTTTATTGAGAAACTATTACCTCGCATTGACAGGTGTATATTTCACTATTTTTGTTGCAGAATTTACTCAGGAGATAATTGGTCAACTCCCTAGTTCATTGTTGTTTTACAGCCTTTTGGCAATAATTGTTAAACTGGACAAGATTGATCTTTCAACCAATAATTCCAATTAAAGAACTCATGAAAAAAACGTTGTTAATAGGAATCGCTTTTATTTTTACAACCTCGGTCAGTGCCCAAGAAGAAAAGAAAGAACTAAAAAAGAAGGAACTGGAAGAGGCAAAAGAAATGATGATAGAAAATCGGGATGCCTTCCTTTTCCCAACGGATTACGAAGATAGCTTGAGAATTTCATTTGGGGACAAACTTGTATTGATTGCCCTTGAAAACGACCCTGCAATGGAGATTTCAAGTAACAATGAAAGAATCGCCAAGATCAACATGAACAAAGCTAAATGGGACTGGCTCAACATGGTATCAATATCGGGAAACGTAAATGAATTTACTATTAACCCGGATGCGGCTGGAGATGTAGTTGGAAACAATCTATTCTATCCAAGATATAACTTCAGTATTCGAATTCCATTGGGAATTTTTGGAACCAATTCTGCCGATGTAAAAATGAACCGACTAACGTGGGATAATTCAATAACAAGTGCAAGAGAAAGAAAAATAGCTCTAAGGCAGGAAATTCTAACTCTCTATGAAAACTACAAACTTTATGAAGTTTTAATAGGTCTGCAAAATGAAAAAGTAGAAGACGCATTTTCTTATTATAAAACAGTAGAGCAAAATTTTGGAGATAAGTCAGTGGATGTCGAAATATTAAAGAGCGCGAGTTTTAGCTATAATGAAGAGCTGGAAAAAAAGTACAACATGATCTACAAACAGAAAGCCACGAAAATTGCCCTTGAAAGCTATCTCGGCATGTCTCTGGAAGCTGCTTTGGTTTATGAGTTTAAAGCTGAGTAATGCCTAAATTTAGCACTTAATACAGCCTCCATTTTCTCTCAATCAACAATGTTTGCGCAAAGTAAATGAACCTCTTAAAAGCGTTGGATTTCATTATTCAATATACATTTTGTCCAAATCAACTAAGAGGTAGATGTATAAAATAATTCCCTTTACTCGAGAATTAGAGGTTTTATACTTTTTTTTAAAAAAAAGGCCGCTTAATTAAGCGGCCTAAAAATTTCTTTCCGTCAAAAATGTATTTTATCGAATCAAAACCATTTTGGTACTTACCTCTCCATTAATAAAAGCAACTACCAACGCCGGGCCTTTGAACTCATCGGAAACATCGATCCTGAAAGTATTCTCCCCTTTTGTTACTTCGGTAATGTGTTTCGAATAGATTTCAGCTCCCTTCATATCGATCAGCTTAAGTCTGATATCCTTAGTATTATTCAACCATATTCGAACATTCAGGGTGCCCTCTGAAGGATTAGGGTAAACATACAATGTATTCGAAGTATTGGTGTAATAAACATCGTCTATACCATCCCAGGGTGGTGGCGGTGGTTTTGAAACCCACTCAAATGCCCCGGCATCATAGGTACTATCTTCATATCCATACGGAATATAATCAAAATCATATAACACACCCCACGCACTGACATCCATACCTACGTTTCTCGCAGGAGACAAGGAATCAATGTGGTAATCAAATACTGCGGTATCCCTAAAGTGTGGAGCATCCATAGA
>JAHEMU010000459.1 GCA_024643485.1 Cytophagales bacterium | reverse complement strand
CAAAAAATACCGCATAAACCTACAGGGATAGTATCCATTCAGAAGGATCCTTCTGGTGATTCACATTATGAAATAAGTTCTTTAGCCGCTTGGGATTTTATCCAAAGTAACGATGAAGTAATTGCGCGTATTAAAGCTGCAGATGTTCTAGTTTACGGTTCATTAGTCACTCGTAAAGAACTAAGCCGAGCAACCCTTGATGCATTAATTAAACATGCATCATTTAAAATAATGGATATCAATCTCCGGCCACCTTTCGACGACTTAAATTTGTTATCCCCATTTATAAGAAAGGCCGATGTTCTTAAATTGAATTTGGAAGAGCTTTTTCAAATACATGAATATTTTATCTCAAGAAAAAGGGACACAATAGAAAAAATGGCTCACGCAGTGATGGATCATTTTGAAATAGACCAATTATTATTAACTAAAGGAGGTGAAGGTGCCGAGTTTTATTATAATAAACAGCGAGTGATCACCCAGACAAAACCTACGAAGGTTATAGACACTACAGGATGCGGTGATGGCTTTTTAGCATCATTCATTTACCATTTTCTTTCAAAAGTTCCCATCGAGAAATGTTTAGAATCTGCTGTTCGTTACGGAGAATACGTAGCTAGTTATGAAGGAGCCATTCCTCATCAGGATTGAAACGATTTGAAGAGTTACTACTTTTCTTTACATTGTAGCTATGAAAACGTTGTTAATTCCATTTCTTTTTGTTTCCGCAATTCTATTTTTCGGCTGCGAAAATTCCGAGAAATCCACAAAAACGCCACCTTCTGTCACACCCAATATATTAATTATTTACCTCGACGATTTGGGAATGGGGGATGTGAGCGCTTACAATCAGGGAACTTTACAAACGCCACAGTTTGATCGATTAGCCAGCGAGGGACTGGTTTTCAATAGAGGATACGCAACTTCCGCCACCTGCACACCAAGTCGATATGCACTACTCACAGGAATTTATCCGTGGAGAAATACAAGAGCGCGGGTGCTCCCGGGCAATGCTCCACTAATCATTGACACCACTTTAGTAACTCTGCCTAAGCTCATGAAAAGTGCAGGTTATACCACTGGAATAGTAGGTAAGTGGCATTTAGGTTTAGGGGGTGATAGCCTAAATTGGAATGAAAATATCACTCCAGGTCCTAACGAAATAGGATTTGATTATAGTTACATCATGGCGAGCACGAACGATCGATCGCCTACGGTATTTGTCGAACAAAATAGAGTAGCCGGTTTATCTCAAGAAGACCCGCTTTATGTCAACTACAGGAATAATTTTGAGGGCGAACCCACAGGTAAGGATCACCCTGAATGGCTAAAGCTACATCCCAGTCATGGGCATGATATGAGCATCCAAAATGGCGTTTCCCGAATTGGATTTATGAAGGGAGGAAAATCTGCGTTATGGATAGATGAAAACATGACTGATACATTACTAAGAAAAGCACAAAGGTTCATATCATCAAATAAAAATAATCCATTTTTCCTTTATTTCTCATTGTATCAACCGCATGTCCCTAGAGTACCCAATGAAAGATTCGCTGGTAAATCAGGGCTCGGACCAAGGGGTGACGCCATTTTAGAAGCCGATTGGGCCGTTGGTGAGCTTTTGAATAGCTTAGACCAACAGGGATTAACTAATCAGACCCTGGTTATATTTTCCAGTGATAACGGGCCGGTACTAGACGACGGATATCAAGACGATGCCGTAACAAAATTAGGGAATCATACCCCATGGGGAGATTTAAGAGGTGGGAAGTACAGTTTATTTGATGCTGGAACGCACGTCCCATTTATCACCCGCTGGCCCGGAACCATTTTGCCAGGAAGTTCGAATGCTTTGGTCTCACAATTGGACTTTTTATCTTCCTTTGCCGCTTTAACTGGACAAAAATCAAGTTCCAGTGACAGTCAAAACATATTGGAAGCCTTATTAGGTAATTCAGAAGTTGGAAGAAATGAATTAGTCATTGAATCGAGTGGAAGGCTTGCTTATATTGAAGGACCCTATGCCTATATCCCACCATATGAAGGGC
>JAHEMU010000130.1 GCA_024643485.1 Cytophagales bacterium | reverse complement strand
AACCTTGTGCAAATTTCAACAATAGAATTTCTCCTCTTTCCTTAAAAACGATTGTTCTTCCCGCAAAGTGAACGTACGCTTTAACTTTAGCTCCTTCTTCAAGGAAGTTTTGCGCGTGTTTTAATTTGAAATTAAAATCGTGTTCTTCCGTGTTAGGGCCGAAACGAATTTCTTTCACGACGGTTTTTTGAGCTTTCGCTTTTATCTCCTTTTGTTTTTTCTTCTGTTCATATTTGAACTTTGAATAATCGATCACCTTACAAACTGGAGGGACCGCGTTTGGCGAAATTTCAACCAAATCAAGATTTTGAGCTTCAGCAAAACGCAACGCTTCTGAAAGTTTATACACTCCCATTTCGATGTTCTCGCCAACTAGCCTAATTTCTCTGGCTGTTATTCTTTCATTAACTTTATAAGGCTCTTCCTGTCTGCCCCGAAAGTTTCCCGATGGTCTTCTCTTCTTTGCTATTGTTACGGTTGTTAAGTCTCTAAAAAAACAGGATGCAAATATCGACTTTTTAAAGTTTTAAACAAAACCTAAAAATGAAATATTTACTATTATATACGGAAAAATATTACTTTCCGCTAATATCTTTATCTATTTGGGTTTTAAAGTATCCAATTAAATCGGTAATATTCATCGATCCGAGGTCTCCTTCACCTTGTTTTCGAATACTTACTTCCTGATTTTCTTGTTCTTTCTCCCCAACAATTAACATAAATGGCACCTTCGAAACCTCCGCATCACGGATTTTCCGTCCAATTTTTTCGTCCCGATGATCAATAAACCCTCGGATGTCCTCTACCGCCAATGCATCAAATACTTGTTGAGCATAATCGGCATATTTTTCAGATATAGGAAGTACCGCCACTTGTTCTGGTGATAACCACAATGGGAATTTACCAGCACAATGTTCAATCAAAACAGCCACAAATCGTTCCATACTTCCAAATGGTGCTCGGTGAATCATCACCGGGCGATGTGGTTTATTATCAGAACCGGTATATTCTAATTGGAATCGCTCTGGTAAATTATAGTCTACCTGAATGGTTCCCAACTGCCATTTTCTTCCAATGGCATCCTTTACCATGAAATCAAGTTTGGGCCCGTAAAATGCCGCTTCGCCTAATTCAGTTACGGTCACTAAGCCACGCTCTGCAGTCGCCTCTTGGATTTCGCGTTCAGCGCGCTCCCAATTTTCGTCAGCGCCAATGTATTTTTGTTTGTTTTCAGGATCTCTAAGTGATATTTGGGCGGTGTAATTAGAAAAACCTAAGGCTTTAAATACATATAAAACTAAATCAATTACCTTGATAAATTCATCTTTTACCTGATCTGGACGACAAAATATATGTGCGTCATCTTGAGTAAACCCACGTACTCTTGTAAGGCCATGTAATTCCCCGGATTGCTCATAGCGGTAAACAGTTCCGAATTCTGCCAATCGAACCGGTAAATCTTTATACGATTTTGGTCTAGATTTGTAAATTTCGCAGTGGTGAGGGCAATTCATAGGTTTTAGTAAATACTCCTCGCCTTCGTTTGGAGTTCCTATGGCTTTGAAAGAATCCTCGCCGTATTTTTCCCAATGACCACTGGTAACATATAATTCTTTATTACCAATATGTGGAGTAATTACAGGGCTGTATCCGGCTTTCACCTGGGCTTTTCTCATGAAATTTTCCAAACGCTCACGTAAAACAGTCCCTTTTGGAAGCCATAACGGTAAACCCATTCCTACTTTTTCAGAAAAAGTAAACAGATCCAATTCTTTACCAAGTTTTCTGTGATCTCGTTTTTTCGCTTCTTCGAGTAATTCCAAATACTCAGTTAATTCCTTTTGTTTTGGAAAAGTGATGCCATAAATTCTAGTAAGCATCTTATTTTTTTCATTTCCTCGCCAATAAGCACCAGCAACATTTAATAGTTTTACCGCCTTTATTACGCCGGTATTTGGTACGTGTGGACCACGGCATAGGTCTGTGAAATTTCCTTGGGTATAAAAGGTGATACTCCCATCTTCAAGGCCATCAATAAGTTCTATTTTATATGGGTCACCTTTTTTGGTGAAATAAGAGAGCGCTTCTGCTTTAGAAACATCCTTTCTGATGTATTCATTTTTCTCGCGCGCCAATTCCAACATTTTGGATTCTACTTTTAATAAGTCTTCCTCTCCAAACGATTGGTCACCTAAATCGATATCATAATAAAAACCATTTTCAATTGGAGGGCCAATACCGAATTTCACGCCAGGATATACCGCTTCCAAAGCCTCTGCCAAAAGGTGGGCAGAAGAATGCCAAAATGCATATTTCCCTCCTTCATCGTTCCAGGTAAGTAATTTTACCGTCGCATTCGAGTCGATTGATCGGGAACTATCCCAAATTTCTCCGTTTACTTCAGCAGCAAGTACATTTCTTGCTAACCCTTCGCTAATTGATAAGGCCACTTCATGTGAGGTTACTCCCTTATCATACATTCTCACCGACCCATCAGGTAGGGTGATTTGTATTTGTTCGTTGTTCATGAATGATAGAATTCTAAATCGGCTACAAATATGCAATAATTAATGGGAGCAGACCAAAAAATATATTGAATTGATGAAAATTTTAGAGGAAGGGGTGGAGTGTGGAAGAAAATTTAAAATATGTTGATTTTAAACGTATAAGTAGGGGCAAAGTATTTAAATTTGTTTTCTAATCTTCTATTTTTGTATCAAATTAGCGCCCAATATGAACGTATCAAAAATTCTTAAATTCGTCTGGCTTGTTTCATTTGCGGGAGTAAGTGTAATGCTTTTTTACATTTATGCTGGATTGCCGGAAATGGTGGCATACGCCGGAGAACCTGCAACTAGTGTAGATTATATCGATAAGGAAATGTTCTTCTACATATTTCTTGTCATGATTGCGCTTATTAATGTAGGTATGTACTTTTTAGCAACTCGGAAAATTGGCCTTCACGGATTGAGTAGTTCAAAATCTATACGAGTAGTTTCATGGGAATTTGGGTTGGGAATTGTTGTGAATATTTTCCTTTCCATCAGCATGATTTTTATAAGTGTATTTAACAGCGGCGAAAAGTTCGATTATAGTAACTTTGGGTACTTGGTATATTTTTCATTCGGACTTATCGTCGTTTGGATTATCAGTTTGCCTTTTGTTATTCAATCAGCAAGAGTAAGGGTATAAATGTTTTAACCATAAGGACTTCAATAATAAATGGAGGAAATCAATCAGGTAGAATATACCGAGGATAGTATAAAATCGTTAGACTGGAAGGAGCATATACGGCTTCGTCCGGGTATGTATATTGGGAAATTAGGCGACGGTTCAGCGAAAGACGACGGTATTTATGTACTAGTTAAAGAAATTGTCGATAATGCTATTGATGAGCATATGATGGGCCATGGACGGCAAATCGATGTAAAAATTACCGACCATCGTGTTGAAATTAGAGATTATGGCCGCGGAATTCCATTGGGAAAAGTGGTTGATTGCGTTTCAAAAATAAATACCGGGGGTAAATACGATAGTGGAGCCTTCCAAAAATCAGTAGGTCTTAATGGTGTAGGTACAAAAGCTGTGAATGCGCTTTCTAATTATTTTAGGGTGCAGTCAATTCGCGATGGACAAACTAAAATTGCCGAATTTAAGCAAGGAAATGTCATTCTTGATGGCAAAATAGAGTCTTCTTCAGGGAAAAATGGTACTATCATCATTTTTGAACCAGATGAAACGGTGTTTAAAAACTTTCACTTCATTCCGGATTACCTGGATGATTTAATTTGGAATTATGTATTCCTTAATGCAGGTCTAACCATTAATTTCAATGGAACAAAATTCTTCTCCAAAGATGGCCTGAAAGATTTGTTGGTAAGAAAGGTAGATGAAGATTCTTTGAGATATCCAATTATCCACCTGAAAGGTACCGATATTGAAATGGCACTCACACATAGCAATCAGTACGGTGAGGAATATTACAGCTTTGTTAACGGACAGTACACGACCCAAGGAGGAACTCACCTTGCAGCTTTTAGGGAGGCATTGGTAAAAACGATAAGAGAATTTTACAAAAAAGATTTTGACGCAACGGATGTTCGTGCCAGTATCGTTGGTGCTATTGCAGTTCGTGTTCAAGAACCGGTATTTGAGTCGCAAACGAAAACGAAATTGGGTTCTCAAAATATAGGTCCAGATGGCCCTACCTTGAGAACTTTTATGAATGATTTTGTCAAGAAGGAACTAGATAACTACCTTCATCAAAATACGGCCGTTGCAGACGCTCTATTAAAAAGAATCGTTCAATCTGAAAGGGAACGTAAAGAAATTGCCGGAATCAAAAAACTGGCGAATGAGCGTGCGAAGAAGGCCAATTTACATAATAAGAAATTGCGAGATTGCCGAATTCACTTCGACGATAAAAAGAAAGACCGCTCGGAAGAAACGATGATCTTCATCACTGAGGGAGATTCTGCGAGTGGTAGCATCACCAAGTCGAGAGATGTCCAAACTCAAGCCGTATTTAGTTTAAGAGGTAAGCCTTTGAACTGCTTTAACCTTACGAAAAAAGTAGTGTATGAAAATGAAGAGTTTAATTTACTTCAACATGCCCTTAATATTGAAGATGGTTTAGATGGCTTGAGGTATAGGAAAATTATCATCGCAACGGATGCCGATGTGGATGGTATGCACATTCGCCTGTTACTATTGACATTTTTCCTTCAGTTTTTTCCTGATTTAGTGAAAAATGGACACCTATATATATTAGATACTCCACTTTTTAGGGTTCGAAATAAAAAAGAAACCATTTATTGCTACGATGAGAGTGAAAAGCAAGTGGCCATAAATAAATTGGGAGCAAAGCCTGAAATAACACGATTTAAAGGTTTAGGTGAGATTTCACCTGACGAATTCAAAACTTTTATCGGCGATGAAATGAAGCTTCAGCCCATAATTTTGAGAAAAGAAACTCACGTAAATCAGCTGCTTACGTTCTACATGGGAAAAAACACTCCTGAACGTCAGGATTTTATTGTTGATAATTTGAAAGTTGAAAAGGATTTGGTCGAATTGATTGTTGAGCCGTAAGTACTATGTCAGAAGAAGAAGAAAAAGAACATAAAGAAAAATATTCAGCAGAAAACACCCTTCAAACCTCTGCCCAAGTCTCTGGTATGTACGAGAATTGGTTTTTGGACTATGCCTCCTATGTAATTCTTGAGCGTGCAGTGCCGGCCATTGGCGATGGCTTTAAACCTGTGCAACGTAGAATTATGCACGCCATGAAGGAAATGGACGACGGTAGATACAATAAGGTAGCCAATATTATCGGTCAAACCATGCAATATCACCCGCACGGGGATGCTTCAATTGCTGATGCTATGGTGAACATCGGACAAAAGGATTTATTGATCGATACCCAAGGAAACTGGGGAGATATACGAACGGGTGATTCCGCAGCGGCCTCAAGGTATATTGAAGCTAGATTGTCCAAATTCGCCTTAGAGGTACTGTTTAACCCGCAAACAACTAATTGGCAATTATCATACGACGGTAGAAAAAGAGAGCCGGTAACGTTCCCGGTAAAATTTCCAATGCTACTCGCTCAGGGGGTAGAGGGTATTGCTGTCGGATTGTCAACTAAAATTTTACCTCATAACTTTATTGAATTGATCGATGCTTCGATTAATCACTTACAAGGAAAACGATTTAAACTTTATCCCGATTTCCCAACGGGTGGAATGGTCGATGTTTCTGATTATAACGATGGCTTGAGAGGAGGAAGAATCAAGGTTCGAGCGAAGATAGAGGTGGTAGATAAAAAAACACTTGCTGTCACGGAAATACCTTACAATACGACAACGACTTCTTTGATAGAATCGATCATCAAAGCAAACGATAAGGGTAAAATCAAAATTAAACAAGTAGTGGATAATACCGCTGCGGATGTGGAAATTCATATTGCTTTGGCTCCGGGTCAATCACCCGATCTAGCCATTGATGCCTTATACGCTTTTACCGATTGCGAGAGTTCAATTTCACCTAATGCCTGTGTGATTATTGAAGATAAGCCTCACTTTATTTCCGTTTCAGAAATATTGCGATTTAATACCGATCAAACCCTGGATTTATTGCGCCAAGAACTGGAAATTAAAAAAGGGGAGCTACTAGAGAAATTACTTTTCTCTTCTTTGGAAAAAATATTTATTGAAAATAGAATCTACCGGGATATTGAAGAATGCGAAACCTGGGAGGATGTTATCATTACTATAGATAAAGGCCTTACCCCTTTTAAACCTCAGTTTTATCGCGAGATTACCGAAGAGGATATCATTAGGTTAACGGAAATTAAGATCAAGCGAATATCGAAATTTGATGCGTTTAAAGCAGACGATTTGATGAGAAGGTTGGAAGAGGAACTGGAACAAACGGAAAACTATCTGGCGAATCTTACCGAATATGCCATTGCGTATTATCAAAATTTAAAAACGAAATACGGAAAAGGAAGAGAGCGTAAAACGGAACTCAACGCTTTTGAAGCGATCGATACTACCATGGTCGTGGCTAATAACCAAAAACTTTATGTCAACCGTCAAGATGGTTTTGTGGGTTGGGGGCTTAAAAAGGATGAATTTATTTGCGATTGTAGCGATATAGATGATGTCATTGCCATCCGAAAAGATGGAAAAATGATGGTCACCCGTATAGCAGATAAGGTTTTTGTCGGAAAGGATATCTTATATGCTGCAATTTGGAAGAAATCGGATGATCGTATGATTTATAACCTTGTTTACCTAGACGGAAAATCGGGCAGGTCAATGATTAAGCGTTTTAACGTGACTTCTATTACTAGGGACAAGGAATACGATCTCACAAAAGGTGAAAACAATTCTAAGGTACTCTACCTAACAGCAAATCCGAATGGCGAAGCTGAAATTATTACGGTGAAATTAACCGCAGCATCTTCAGCTAGAAAGAAAATATTTGACTTCGATTTTAGCGAAATTGATATCAAAGGAAGAGGTGCAGGAGGAAATATCCTTTCGCGTTATCCTATACGTAAAGTCGAACTAAAGGAAGCTGGAACCTCTACTCTTAGTGGGTTGAAAATCTGGTACGATGATTCGGTTGGCCGTCTAAATAAAGACGATAGGGGAGTGTACGTTGGGAAATTTGATGGCGAAGATCGGATAATTGTATTTTATACCGATGGATCGTATGAGTTGACTACCTACGAGCTCACTAATAAATATGAAGCGCATAAAATCATGCTTATTACTCGATTAAGTGATGATTTGGTATTTACTGCAATACACTATGATAGTGATTCGAAAAATTATTATTGTAAGCGATTTAAAATTGAGACCTCTACTTTAGATAAAAAATTCC
>JAHEMU010000129.1 GCA_024643485.1 Cytophagales bacterium | reverse complement strand
CAGCAATTTGTTTGCTTCTCATGGCAATAATTGCAACTGATTCATAGATATTGCCAGTCTGTGCTGCCAATTTGTCAAGGTTACGGGTAATGATTGAAGGATTTACCATGTTCTATTATTTCAATTAATTAATCGCTATTTTCTGTAATTTATCTAAAGCTTTTTCATAAGCTTTTTCAACTTGTTTTATCAATTCGCTATCCGGATATTGGTCAATGAATTTTTCATACATCGCTTTTACTTCCCTATAACGTTCTTGTTGCTTCGTAGAAATGCTTTGTTCTGCGTATTGAAACTCAGCTAAAATACTATAAAATTGAGATTGCTCAATTAATTTACTGTCTGGAAATTCGTACTCAAAATTTTGAAAAGCAACTACTGAAGCACTCCACATTTTAAGTTTATAGTATTGAAAGGCATTATTAAATCCCTTTTGTTCCAAACGGTACTGCATTTCATTTAAAATGTCATTTGCATCGGCACGGTATTCACTTCCCGGATATCGGTTGATGAAATTTTGCATGGCTTCTTGAGCTAGCATCGTGCTGGTTTGGTCTAAATTACTGTTAGGTGCGTCTATATATAAAGCATAAGCATTCATGTATCGCGCCTCTTCCACTTTACTACTTCTTCCGTAAGATTCGTAAAATGTTTTGAAATAATGTGCCGCTAATACATTTAAGCCCTGATAATAATTACAATAGGCTAGTAAAAACTGCACTTCTTCTCCTTCTGGTAGACCACGAACGATGGGTAAAATTTGTTCAAATAGCACACCAGCTTTATAATACTCTTCTTCCTCATAGTATTTCAAACCAGCTTCATGCTTCACGCGCCAATCCTGACTCTTTTCAATTTTCCTGAATTCACAAGAAGTTGAAACGAGTGCTACTATGCCTAATAAAAATCCGATTTTAACTACTTTCCACATAAGCCTGCAAATATAGCAAATGAATAAATGAAATACTAAAGTAATGTTTGATTAACGAAAGGAAGATTAAAAAAATTGTAGAGGAAAGTTATTTGTGTACAATTAATTTTCGAGTCATTACGCCATCTCCGTCGATGTATAGGGTATAAAAATAAACCCCAGGGTTATAGGTGTCTGTTTTAATTTTTAGGTTTGTTTCATATGGCTGTAAAACATATTCGGCAATAATACTACCTAAAACACTATGGATGATGATTTTTGATTCTGATTCTAAATCATGTACTTTATAATCTACAATGGCGAAATCAGTTACCGGGTTAGGGTAAACATCATTAATTATTATTTGTCTCGAATTGAAGATCGCTTTTGCTTCTTGAGCATCATCAACAGTATAGGTCACATCAAATTCAGTAGCGTTTTGCGGGTTATTTTTGTCAAATACCACGTAGGTAACTGAGCTAAAGCCCTCTGCTAATCCTGCTTTTAAGTAACTTTTAAACTGATCAACAGTTTCTCCGGGCTCTAATTTTTTAGATAAGGGAAGTGCGGATACCCCTTCTTCAAAACACTCATTCCCCCAACAAAACCAAGTTTTTTGACCACTCCCAATGGTAGTGCCAATACGTTTAATTATAATGTTGATTGGTTGAGACCCGTTATTTGTTATGCTAATTGAAGCGGATAATTCACTTCCGATGGCACCCGTTATTTGTGTGTTTTCGCGTACCATAAGTTGACCTTGCTGAGAATAAACTCCCAGCGTATGAATCAGAAACAACAATATGACAACTATTCTTTTCAACACTACAAATAATTAGACGACTAATTCTATTTTTCTTTAAAAATTGCATAGGTACATTAAGCCAAACTACCCATCTCTTTAAAGATACAATTTTCAGTCACAAAAATCAGAATTTTTAAAATAAATTTCGCTATCAATACAATATTATTTTCACGCACACGTTTGTGGAAGCCATGAATTCAAAGAAAATTGAATATTTTTTGTATTAATTGTGTTTTAACAGAGATTCCTTTTTGGGTTTGGATTCTTTAACAGATGCCGGCGCACGTTCTAATCTCAACACAAATTGCTTGGTGGGTTTTTCATTCACTCGCCATTTAAATCCATTTAACTGCATAGTTTCTGAGGTAATTTTTTTAGGCGGATAAAAATCACCATCACTTTTGGAATAAAATGTAATTTTATGCACCATATTTTCTTTAAATCGAATTAGCATACTGCTACATATCACTTTATTCATTCCCGTCAATTCCCTTTCTTCTTCTTTTGAAACAAAGTAAATACTTTCTCCATTTCCTGTAACTGAAACACGATCAATTATATCATTTTTGAAATAGGTAGTCATCATTCTACCTTTAATTTGGTTAAATAATTTTAGTGTATCCTGGGAAATTATAAACCCATCACTAGTCATAATCATTTTGTCAATGGTTCCATTTCTCATAACCATGCTCATGGTGTCTGCAGTCATTTGACTTCCTTGAGTCCATATAATTGGATCCTTAAAGATGTTTAAAACCGAATCATTAACCACATAAACTAAGGAATCCATTTTACCCTGTAGATCACTTTTATAAATTGAAACGGAAGGGTAGGCAATTAATAAGTTTCCACCTAGGGTGTCGTGTCTTTCCACACTCACTAATGTATCTGCTCGAAGAAATAGGGTGTCACCTTCGGCCATAATTCGCTTCATTATAGGTTGGCCAAAAATCTTAGTTTTACCTGAAGGCTTATCAAATACGGCTTGGTTGCCCGTGAGAATAATATCTTCCTCCTTTGCAGTCATTAATACGTTTCCTGTGGCGGTATATACTCCTATAAAGTCATCCAATTCAAGATCGTTCCCTTCTAAATAGTAATCGGTAGTTTCGAACTGTCCACTTCTTAAGGAAGATTTTTTCGTTATGGTATTGTAGTAACCCGTTTCATATTGTGCTTTGTTTTGCTCATTATCTACCAATAATGTTTTACTCTTAAAATACACGATCTTTGAATAAGAGTTGTATTGCATGGTATCAGAGGTCATGGTCATTTCTGGACTTTTCCCCTTTACGTTTTTAGCAAAGCTGGCCATTCGGCTGTTTTCATCAAAATAACCTCGTTGGCTGGTAAGCACATTGGTACTATCCACAAGCCGGCCGCCTCCTTTATAACTGGCAATTCTTTTGATTCGGTCGTAGTCGAGATTATCTGTATATAAGGTAACCCCTTTTTTCTGTTTGAAAATGACGTTATTTCTTAATGAAGCTACCCTAGTATTTCCATTATATACCCCTTGAGCGGAGGTAATTACAGTTGAATCATCTTCGATTTTGAGGTGCCCAAAGGCCTCAATCGTATTTTGATCTTTAAAAATATAGGCTGAATCGCAATAAATGACAGTGTTTTCCTGCTTAAATACCACATTTCCCTTCACTTTATTCACCATCTGGCCATTTATGGTAGTGCCTCGTAAGGATTCTGCCTTTTCTAGTTTCACTTTTACCTGACCAATTACAGGAATTGTGAAAAACAATAGGCAGATTAAAAGTGCTTTATGTATTTTTGAGGTCTTCATCATTTGACGCAAAGGTAATGGGTGAAAAACATTTGAATGAAAATTTTTTAAAGTTTCTTTCTGAAGAGTTAAATGTAGATCGTCATGCATCCTTTCTTCTTGCCATAAGCGGCGGAGTGGATAGCATGGTGATGATGCATGTTTTTCGTCAACTCGGACTACACTTTTCTGTGGCTCATATGAATTTTTCTTTAAGGGGAAAGGAGTCAGATTTGGATCAGGCATTGGTGGAAGACTATTGTAATGAGTACCAAATAAAGTGTTTAACAAAAAAAGTAAACACCAAAAATCACGCCAAAAAAGGGCGATTATCGACACAAATGGCAGCAAGAGAATTGCGCTATGCTTGGTTTGAAGAACTCGTTTCAAAAAATGGATACGATTATTTATGTACCGCTCACCACCTCGACGATTCCTATGAAACAGCAATATATAACTTTATTAAGGGAACCGGGATCACAGGGGTAGGAGGGATTGCCCCTAAAAGAGACTACATTATCCGACCTATGTTGTTTCTAACGAAAACGGATATTCTTGAACTCGCTCAAATTAATCAGCTGAAATGGAGGGAAGATCAGTCTAATATGGACGATTATTATAGTAGAAACTATATCCGCCATCACATTATACCTGCTTTCAAGGAGGTAAATCCCTCCGCAATACATACCTTTAAAGATACCTCGGAGAGGTTAAGGGGAAGTAAACTACTTTTAGAGCGATTTATTTCAGAATTGGCTTCAAAAGCCATCGAAAAAATTGAAAATGGTTTATTAATCAGAAAGTTCATTTTTCTCGAATTTCACAAAGCGGAACAAAGCTTGATTTTATCTTATATATTGGATCCTTATGGATTTAATTATAGACAGATTTCCGAAATTATTTCTGGAATGGGCAATCAATCAGGTAAGCAGTTTTATTCTGAAAAGTATGTTTTGTTGAACGATAGGGAAACCATGATTTTGTCACCATTGAATGTTGAAATTGAAGAAAAAGCTAGTATTTCCCTCCAGAAGGACAGCAAAAGCTTTGAATTTGCAGGTACTACATTTAGTGTAAGTATTATACACCGACCAGAAATGTGGAGACCCGATTACTCTAGAAAACGGCTTCAATTGGATCTTTCAAAATTAGAATTCCCTCTAACGATAAGGTCTTGGAAAGAAGGAGATGTTTTTACGCCAATGGGGCTGAAAGGCAAAAAAAAGGTGAGCGATTTTATGATAGACCGCAAAATTCCTATTAACTTAAAACCCAATATCCCAGTGTTGTTCAGTAATGGTGAAATTATTGCTCTCGTAGGATTTGAAATAGCTGAAAGAGTGAAAATTACGGATAGCACAAAGGAAATATTTGAAATAGAAGAAATATATGTTTAATCCATTCCAAAAAACGTATACCGATCAAGAAATAGTTCAATTTGAATTTCTTCGGAATTTCGGTTTGTTTGCCAGTTTATCAAATAAAGAATTGAGTTTATTCCTCCCTTATATACATGAGCGGTCTTACCTAAAAGACGAAGTGGTGTTTTTTAGAAATGACCCTAGTCACGCGATGTATTTGTTGAAAAAAGGAAAGGTATCCCTTACCCTCGATATTGATGAAAATTTTGAAGAACTTGGGGAGCTTAGTCACTATGAAATGTTGGGAGAAAATTGTGTAATTCAAGGGACAAAAAGACCGATGAATGCAATTGTATCTTCCGAAACGGCAAGCTTTGGCGTTATTCCTCAAGATAATATCTTCTATATTTTTGAATCACATCCTGAAGTGAAATGCAAAATGTTGGAAGAATTTGCTCGAGTAAATGAAAATCACCTAAAAATGGTATTTAAACACTATCGTTCCGCATTCGGATTATTTAATCTTTCTGAAGTGTTTAAGCAACCATAATTCAATAGAATTATATAAATTTGTTACAAATAAATTCGTAAGCATAAATTCTAAATATCATGAAAATAACTGTAGTAGGAGCTGGAAATGTAGGCGCAACTTGTGCAGATGTACTGGCTTATAGAGAAATTGCCAATGAAGTGGTTTTGGTAGATATCAAAGAGGGAGTTGCAGAAGGTAAATCCCTGGATATTTGGCAAAAATCTCCAATAAACCTATACGATACTAGAACGATAGGTTCAACCAATGATTATACTAAAACAGCAAATTCAGATGTAGTGGTAATTACTTCTGGTCTGCCGAGAAAACCGGGTATGACCCGAGATGATTTGATTCAAACTAATGCTGGAATCGTAAAATCGGTTACCGAAAGTGTAGTTAAATATTCGCCAAATGCGGTTATTATCATCGTTTCTAATCCTCTCGATGTAATGACTTACCAAGCACATATCACTTCAAAATTCCCAAGAACAAAAATTATGGGAATGGCAGGTATTCTAGATACCGCTAGATATAAAGCATTTTTAGCAGAGGAACTGAATGTTTCCCCTAAAGACATACAAGCAGTATTAATGGGTGGTCACGGAGATACGATGGTGCCTCTGCCTCGTTATACTACTGTTGGAGGTATCCCAGTAACTGAAATGATATCAGCAGAAAAACTAGATGCTATTATTGAACGCACCAAATTTGGTGGTGGTGAATTAGTGAAGCTAATGGGTACTTCCGCTTGGTACGCACCGGGTGCAGCTGCAGCTCAAATGGCAGAAGCAATCGTGAAAGATCAAAAAAGAGTGTTCCCCGTTTGTGTGAAACTTGATGGTGAATACGGTATTGATGATTGCTATTTGGGTGTTCCTGTTATTTTAGGAAAAAATGGTATTGAAAAATTCATAGAACTGGATTTAAATGCAGACGAAATGGAGCTTCTTCAAACTTCTAGAAAACATGTGAAGGAAGTAATGGAAGTATTAGATAGATTGAACGCTTAATCCCCTTATCGTGGAAAAAAACATTCATCACATTAATATTTTAGTGCAACTAGCTAAAATTGATGGGCATGCTTCCGAATCTGAATTGGAATTAATCCGCAGAATCGGAGGCTCCCGATTTATCTCTGATGTAGATATTGAAAAAGCCATAAAAATTGCTGAAACTTCAGATCCTATTCCAGATTTAACTCATTTTTCTCATGAGCAAAAGCTAGAAATGATGTACGATCTGGTGGCAGTGATGAAGGCTGATGGTATTGTTCATAAGGATGAAATGAAATTTTGTCTGAGTATGACACGAAAATTGGGATTTCAGGACGATGCATTGTTTGAGTTGGTGTCAAATACCACTGTAAATGATGATGTTCCTGCTGATAAAGCAAAATTTTTAGAAGTGGCTAAGAAATTTATTAAATAAAAAAACAGAGTGAATAGCGATTTTAGGGAGTTACTAAATATATACGAACACAAGAAACCCGAAATTATTTTCGAGTGGAATGATTCCGAAACAGAGGCGAGGGGATGGGTAGTAATTAACTCCCTAAGAGGTGGGGCTGCCGGTGGTGGTACTCGTATGCACATGGGCCTTGATGTGAATGAGGTAATCTCACTCGCAAAAACCATGGAAGTGAAATTCACAGTAAGTGGGCCACCCATTGGTGGTGCAAAATCGGGAATTAAATTTGACCCGAAAGACCCCCGAAAATCAGAGGTACTCAAAAGATGGTATCTGGCAGTAACTCCATTACTGAAATATTACTATGGAACTGGGGGCGACCTCAATATTGATGAAAAAAATGAAGTAATTCCCATTACAGAAGATGTGGGTGTGTGGCACCCGCAAGAGGGTGTATTTAAAGGGCATTATCGCCCTACAGAAGCACATTTGGTTAACAGAATTGGTCAACTCCGACAAGGGGTAATCCGAATTCTTGAAGATAATCGATATCTGCCAATAGCCAATAAAAGATACACAGTTGCTGACATGATAACCGGGT
>JAHEMU010000128.1 GCA_024643485.1 Cytophagales bacterium | reverse complement strand
GAATTCCCTTTACTTGGGTGGCCATGGAAACGTCAAAGCCCGACACCAATGTTTTGATCACATCTTGCCAAGAATAGGATTGGAAAATCAACGCTAATAAACAAGCTGAAAATGCCGAAACAATCATTACCGGGACTGTTGCTTTTTTTGAAATTGAACCCCAAAGCACAATTACAGGAGGGATAATCAACAAAATATTAAAATGAAACAAGGAACTAATGGCGGTAAGAGTTTCACCTGTAAGAGCCAAATTATCTACCGTTGTAATGGGTGGATAAAAAAACGACATAGAAAAGTACAATATGGATGCAATAATCGCAGAGGGGATTGTGGTATATAACATCGAAGAAACATGAGCATATAAATTTACCCCTGTCGCAATAGATGCGATGTTAGTCGTATCCGATAAGGGGGACAACTTATCTCCAAAATAAGCGCCCCCGATAATGGCGCCGGCAGTTATTCCTAAATTCATGCCTGAAACTGAGGCTATTCCCATGATTACCACTCCAATAGTTGCTGCCGACCCCCAGGAAGTCCCTGTTAACATGGAAAATATAATAGGTACAACGAAAGCAATCAAATAGATATACTCCACATTGATAAACGAAATGCCATAATATACCAACATGGGTATAGTGCCAGAAATCACCCAAGAACCTATCAAAATACCTATACTAAAAAAAATCATAATCACAGGAAACCCTGTGACAATTTTATCGAGAATGGCTTGTTGTAATTCTTCCCAAGTAAAACCCAAAATGAGGAATTCTGCGATGGTAAAAGCTGATGCCAGAAAAAAGAGAATTTCAAGAGGAATGGCATTTACCCCAAAGAACATCGGCCCTAGTACCAGCCCAAATGTGATTAGAAATATTAAAAAAAACAGCGGAAGAAACAGCTGAAAGCGAGTGAGTTTTCTCTGATTCAAATCAAATTAATTTTAAAGGTGGTTAAGAGAAGTCAATATAGGATAATACCCTTCAATATTGATGAAATGCCTGCGATACAAAAGTTAATACTTCAGGCAATGATTCCCTCCAATACGTCCAATTATGCGCCCCTTGTCGCACCCGATACTCGTGTGGAATTTGCTTCTTTTTCATCGCGATATGCATTAAACTATTTCCTTCATACAAAAAATCATCATCACCACAATCAATATACCACCTAACCGATTTAAAATCGTCCGTTTTGCCTGTATTTATAAGCGATATTGCATTGTGTTGGTTAAAATAGTTCTCGATGGATTTATCTGAAACACCCTTTACCTCTTTCATCCGATTTTCCTTGAAATCTTGTAATGTTAACGCACCTAACGAGGCACTTAGCGGACAAGCTGAAGAAAATAATTCAGGATGGTGTAAGGCATAAATTAATGAACCTCCTCCGCCCATTGAAAGGCCAGCTATCGCTCGAAATCTTTTCTCTCCTTTAATTCGATAGGTTTTTTCAACATAAGGCATCAGTTCTTCAAAAAAGAAATCCTCATATCGCCATTCATTTTTTACGTCGTTAAAATATCCCCGAACTCCGGTGTTCGCATCGGGCATAACGATGATCATTGGCGTGGATGACCCCTCCGTTATGCTCTTATCTGCAATCCTCAATACCTCTCCAAACTGCACCCACCCTGTCTGATCATCCCCTGAACCATGCAGTAAATAAAGGACAGGATAACTGCGTTGTGAAGTTTCGTAATCGGGCGGTAAATAAATAGCAAATTTTCGTTCGCTCTTTAGAATGGAACTTTGAAGAGATAAGTTGTCAAAGACTTTACCAGATTGTGCTGAAAGAAAGAATGGAAAAGCAAAGCAAAAAGAAAGGAGGATAGATTTCATGTAGCAAGTGATTAATTTGGTTTAAATTAATTAAATAATCGCGAGTAGTGAAAAATTAGTTGACTTTTTGCCGATAATTAGGCAGGGTACAACAGTTTCAGTTTGGGCAATTGGATAATAAACGATCAAATATTTTATTTTTCCCAATTTCACTCCCTAGCCTTTTGTCTAACGGCAAATAGTGGGTTAATCACATATAGAATCAAATTCTATTTGAGTAGGGTTTGCACAATTAATTCGCAATAAATACCTACCTTTGCGCAAATTTTTCAAACTATGATCTCAGTTGATGCCGTTGGTGTTGAATTTAGTGGAAGTGCCCTTTTTTCAAACATTACTTTTAATATTAATCCGACCGATAGAATTGCCTTAATGGGTAAAAATGGAGTAGGTAAATCTACACTCCTAAAAATTATCGCCGGTAAAAATAAGCCGACATACGGTAAAATCTCCTCTCCCTCAGACGCCGTCATCGCCTATTTACCCCAGCATCTGCTCACTGAAGATAATTGCTCCGTTTTCGAAGAAACGGCAAAAGCTTTCTCGAAAATATTGGATATGAAAAATAAGATGGAGGAATTAAACCATCAATTGGAAACTAGGACCGATTATGAGTCTGACGAATACAGTAAAATCATTGAACAGGTTTCTGAACTTTCTGAAAAATATTATAGCATTGAAGAGATCAACTACGATGCGGAAATAGAAAAAACCCTTATGGGTCTAGGCTTTGTTAGGAACGATTTCAATCGCCCAACTTCTGAATTTTCGGGAGGTTGGAGAATGCGAATTGAATTGGCAAAAATTCTCCTTCAAAAACCCGATTTAATCTTATTAGATGAGCCTACTAACCACCTGGATATTGAATCGGTACAATGGTTGGAAACTTTCCTAAAAGAAAATGCAAATGGTGTAATTGTTATTAGCCACGACCGTACTTTCGTAGACAATTTAACCAATAGAACCATTGAAATAACTCAAGGCCGCATCTACGATTATAAAACAAACTATTCCCATTATCTGGAATTGCGAAAGGAAAGAAGGGAACAGCAACAAAAACAATTTGATGATCAAGCCAAGCAAATTGCAGAAATAAGACAATTCATAGAACGTTTCAAAGGAACCTATTCTAAAACGTTGCAAGTACAGTCTAGGGTGAAAATGTTGGAGAAAATGGAGATTGTTGAAGTGGATGAAGTGGATTCTTCTGCATTGCGATTGAAATTCCCTCCGGCTCCTCGATCTGGTAATCACCCGGTGGTAGTGGATGATTTAACAAAGAAATACGGAGACCATGTGGTCTTTGAAAAAGCCAATCTCTCCATCTCAAGAGGCGAAAAAATTGCCTTTGTCGGAAAAAATGGAGAAGGAAAATCGACCATGGTAAAGGCGATAATGGGAGAAATTGATTTTGAAGGGTCTCTTAAGCTAGGTCACAATAGCATGATTGGATATTTCGCTCAAAACGAAGCTTCAAAATTGGATGAAAAACTCACCATATTTCAGACCATCGATGAGGTCGCAAAAGGCGATGCCCGAACCAAAGTAAAAGACTTACTTGGAGCGTTTATGTTTAGCGGAGACAACATTGAAAAAAAGGTCAGCGTGCTTTCAGGTGGAGAAAAAACCCGTTTGGCTATGATCAAACTTCTATTACAACCGGTAAATTTATTGATCCTCGATGAGCCTACCAATCACCTTGACATGCGTTCTAAGGATATTTTGAAAGATGTATTAAAAGCATTTGATGGTACCATCATCCTAGTATCCCACGATCGTGATTTCCTAGACGGCTTAGCAAACAAGGTTTTTGAATTTGGCAATAAACGCGTAAAGGAACATTTGGAAGACATCAACGGATTCCTTCGCAACAAAAACATTGAAAATTTAAAGGAAATTGAAAGAAAGTAGGCGCCCCTATCCTAATTACTCGGATGAAAACGCATAAACAGTAGTGCTTTTAAATACCTCATTAGGGCGCAATACTGTACTCGGAAAATTTGGTTGATTTGGACTATCCGGAAGGTGTTGGGTTTCTAGACAAAACCCTCCTCTTTTCCTAATAGGAATCCCATTTCTGCCTATATCCCCCCCACCTAGAAAATTTCCAGTATAGCATTGAACCGCAGGCTCGGTTGTCTTCACAACCATTTTAATTCCACTTATCGGATGGTATACTTGTGCAATAGTAAATAACTCGTCGGGTCGTTTTTTGTCGACAACCCAAGAATGATCATATCCATTTCCAAATCTCAATTGAGGATCATCATCATCAATTCTTTTCCCTATTTGCATGGGGGTGCGAAAGTCAAAGGGCGTATTTTCAACCCTGGTTAGCGCTCCCGTTGGTATGGAATGCTCATCGACCTGCACAAATTGTGAGGCATTGATTTGCATGACGTGATCTAAAACATCTGATTCGAAATTTCCTGATAAATTGAAATAAGAATGATGAGTTAGATTAAGAACAGTAGGCTGGTCGGTAACAGCGTGATACGACATAATTAATTCATTGGATTCCGTAAGTGAAAATACGACCTCCACACTCAAATTACCCGGATACCCCTCCTCCATGTGAGGACTGCAATAATTGAGTGTCAAAGATTCATTTTCAAAACTTGCATTCCATAATTTTTTATCAAAGCCTTGATTTCCTCCGTGAAGGTGATGCGAGTTAATGTTTTTTGCTAAAGTGTATTTGACGCCATCGAGGCTAAATTCTCCATTTTTTATTCGATTACCGAACCTACCAATTAGCGCTCCAATATAGTGAGGACAATTTCTATAGTCTTGAAGCTCATCGAATCCCAAAACCACCTCTTTGAAATTGGAGTGTTTATCCTGAACTTTTATAGAAGTTACTATCCCTCCATAGTTAGAAATGCTCACCTGCATTCCGCTGGAATTCTTCAAAGTGAACAAAGTAATTGGGGATCCATCTTCCAAATTTCCTATTATTTTATGTTCCAGTTGACACATATCAAGTTGCTTTTTTTAAGGAATGGCAAATTAGAAAAATCCATCGATTAACGATAAAATTCGCTCTATCTGGAAAAAATTATTATTATTTTCTAGATAGAAGCAACTCTTCACAAAAACGAAAGTCTTTAGCACAAGGTCATAAATCAAAACTCATGCTACAGAACTATTTATTAATCGCTCTTCGAAGCTTAAAGAAGAATAAGGTATTCGTTATCATCAATCTTTTAGGAATGGCCATCGCAGTGGCTTGTTGTATTGTGGCATTTTTAAATTACGATTACAACGCATCCTATGATCAAGAACATACTAATAAAGATGAAATCTATCGGATAAATGGAAGAAGGGTCTTTAATGAACAAGAAACGCTATATGGAATTGTTCCGATCCCATTAGGACCTTCCTTAAGGGAGAATTTGTCCGATTCCCGAATTGTCTCCATGGCAATGAATTTTGAAAATCTAAAATTTGAAGAAGATATTTTCACTGCACAAATTACGTATGCCGAAGATGGATTCTTCGATATGTTCACCTTTCCGCTTTTATCGGGTTCAATAGATTTAAATGATAAATCAACCATCGTTATAGACGATAAATTAGCAACACGACTGTTCGGAAATGAAGATCCCATCGGAAAAACCTTTACCAGTTTGGGATTAGAACGCAACATAGACTACCGCATCACCGGCGTTTTCCAGTCTAAACCTATTAATTCGAGTTTTACTGCTGTAGAGGCCGTTACTTCTTTCGAAAATTTCTTTGATATATTACCAAATACCAAACCCGACGATTGGAAGATTTGGAGTACTGCCTTTATCCAAATAAAAGATCCTACACAAATACCATCCATTGAACGAGAATTATCAAAATTCATTCCTTCTCAGAATGCATCACGAGAGGATTTACAGTTTGAAAAATTTTATTTAGACCCACTACCTGGAATGGCCGCTAGGGCGGAGGCAAACTCTACTCGGTCCAATATGCTCAACCAAGGATTACCTGGGGCCGCAGTGTTAGCCCCTTTAATTATGGCTGGATTTTTATTGTTATTAGCCTGTTTCAATTTTACCAACACCTCCATTGCTACCTCAGGAAAGCGATTAAAAGAAATAGGATTGAGAAAAGTAATGGGTGGGGTTCGCAGCCAATTAGTCTTTCAATTTCTGACAGAAAACATCCTAATGTGCTTCTTTGCCATTATTTTAGGGTTAATTATTGCCGAATTTTTAGTTCCTGCTTACTCAAATATGTGGGAATTCCTGAATATCGAATTGGTATATTCTGAAAACTTTATGCTTATCCTGTTTTTGGTTGCTCTGCTTTTCATTATTGGAATATTTGCAGGAGCCTATCCCGCTTTTTATGTTAGCAAATTTGAACCTACCTCCATTTTAAAAAGGACTGACAAATTTGGCAGTACTGGGAATTTATCTAAGATTTTACTCGTATTACAATTTAGCATTGCACTATTGGCCATTATTCATGCGATTGCTTTTGTTCAAAACGCAAAATATCAGCAAAATCTAGATTTAGGTTTTGAAACGGACGGATTAATTTATGTGTCATTTGAAAATGCAAATGACTTAGAAATCTA
Source organism: Cytophagales bacterium (assembly GCA_024643485.1). Lineage (GTDB taxonomy): Bacteria > Bacteroidota > Bacteroidia > Cytophagales > Cyclobacteriaceae > JAHEMU01. Next base: position 991 of record JAHEMU010000128.1, on the reverse strand, counting down.
TAAAAATTCCATCTCAGGAAATGAAGAAATAATCAACATCAGCCGAACTCCACATCAAGTGGCAGTAGCGTATATAAATGACCCCGTAAAATATGAATCTACCGAAATTGAATCAGATATTATCCACGTTGATGATCAATATATAGCTACAATGGGAGTTTCCATTTTAGATGGCAGAAATTTCAAGAAAGACAGTAAAACAGATCAAGAAGAATCCATCATTGTGAATGAAACTCTGATAGACCAATTGGGTTGGGAGGACCCCATTGGAAAACGAATTGTTTGGAGAGATACTGTTCAGCTCTATGTAGTGGGCGTTATAAAGGATCTCTATGTAAGGTCGTTATGGGAAAAAAAGGAACCTATGATGTTTAGGCTATCCAAGAAAGAAGATGATCGTTATTTGACTGTAGCGTCAACGATTGAAAATACGGCAAGTACTAATGACTTTCTAGAAAAAAAATGGAAAGATTTATTCCCATCTAAACTTTACAATGGGCGGTTATTAAATGAGCAATTTTTGGGCCCCTATTTGGTAAATAAAAACATTGTTAACATGTTTAGCTTTTTAGGTATAGTTGCCGCAATCCTTGCTTTTTCAGGCCTCTACTCGCTAGTTTCTCTAAATATCATCAAACGAATGAAAGAAATTGCCGTTCGCAAAGTACTTGGGGCTACTATTCTTCATGTTTCAATAAAAATGAATAAGCCTTTTATCATCATTTTATTTATTTCTGGAATTATAGGCTCGGTTGGAAGTTACTTTATGGTTACCGGTTTAATGTCTAGTATCTGGGCTTATCATGTAGATATTAATATCTCTCTGTTTATTGTTTCGGCTGTGATAATGCTTTTCGCATCAATAATAACAGTTGGTTATAAAGTGTATAACGCCGCCAATTCTAATCCTGCTTCTACATTACGAAATGAATAAATCAAATTAATTATAAATGAGCATATTCTAGACACAAGTAAGGTTTCGTCAAATATA
>JAHEMU010000458.1 GCA_024643485.1 Cytophagales bacterium | reverse complement strand
GCTTTGATTTTTTCACCTAACAATTTACCAAGGTCAAAAGCGAACTCTCGACGGTTGTCATATTTAATTTGATGAAGTAATTTTTGCACAACGGATCCTTTATGAAAATTGAACAAATAAAAGGATTGTTCAATGGGTAGATAGTCTTTCCAAATGAGCATCGATGCATTCGTTTTTGAATAATCGAAATTCATTCCCGAATTGGCAAGGCAAGAAGTGCACAGGAGAGGCTCTTCCTTCAAAATGGTATTGCCGCAGTTCGGACAAATTTTTGGAAATATTAAAGATATCAGGTCTTGTAGCAAAGTCTGATTAATTATATTTGCTGTTATGAGCAAAGTAAAAGAATTTAATGAATACAGAACCAGAATGAATGAAAAAATTCTGGAATCAGATAATAAAATTATCAAGAGAATCTTTAACCTTGACACCAATGCCTTTATGCCCGGCGCACTGGATGTTAAAACAAAGGAATTGATTGGACTCACGAATAGTTTGGTGTTGAGATGTGATGATTGTGTAAAATATCATCTAGGTAAATGTTTTGAAATTGGCTTAACCACCGACCAGGTGTACGAGGCAATGGGAATCTCCACCTTAATTGGAGGCACCATTGTTATACCCCATTTAAGAAGAGCCTATGAATTTTGGGAGGAGTTGAGCAATGATCAATGATAAAGATGCTGAACTCGAATTGGAGTGGGAGAAGTTATTAGGGAAAGTCGAGAACCTTATTGGAAAACGGCCTGCCGATTTAAATGCCATGTTGTTTCTGATCGGGATACAGGAACTAGGGGCTGGCTATAAAACATTTTCAAAAGAAGAAAAACAGGATTTAATGCATATTGCTGTTTGCAAAGTTTTGAGCTATGGTGGGTTTTATGAATTGGAAGGACTGGATCCTGACGGATGGCCACATTGGAAATTAATTAAAGAATTACCCCACTTCGAATTGAATGACCAAGAACGTCTTTTAAAAATAAATATTTTAGAATATTTCGAAAATGAATTTCAGTAATGATCAAGCTAGTTTCCTATAACGTAAATGGCATTAGGGCCGCAGTAAAGAAAGGTTTAATTGATTGGGTAAAAGAAGAAAACCCAGAGGTGTTTTGTGTACAAGAGGCTAAAGCTCAGATTCAGGATGTTGACTTAACCTCTTTCGAAAAGATGGGATACGAGGTAGGATGGCACCAAGCAGAGAAAAAAGGATATAGTGGGGTAGCCATTTTTTCAAAACTGAAAATTAATAAAATCGAAATCGGGATGGGAAATGAGAAATACGATCGAGAAGGTAGGGTTATTCGCTGCGATTTTGAAAATTTTTCATTAATGAATGTGTACATGCCTTCGGGTACGAGTGGAGAGGAACGCCAAGCATTTAAAATGGAATGGCTAGACGATTTTCAGAAGTATATTAATGAGTTAAAGAAAGAGGTCCCGAATTTGGTGATATGTGGAGACTTTAATATCGCTAATCATCCTATCGACATTCACGACCCAGTAAGAAATAAAACGAATTCGGGATTTTTACCCGAGGAACGAGATTGGTTGAGTGGTTTTTTTGAAAGTGGATTTATAGATACATTTAGACACTTCAATACCGACCCACATCACTACAGTTGGTGGACGTACAGGGCGAATGCACGCGCGAACAATAAAGGGTGGAGGATTGATTATTTTGCGGCGGCAGACACACTAAAAGCACACCTAAAAGGAAGTAAATTGGCCCCTTTGGCAGTTCATTCCGATCATTGTCCGGTTATTTTGGAATTGGCTTTTAATTAACGATTTAAAAATTTGCATGAATTAAACCATTTCAACATATTTATTATCTAAAATCGCAGAAGTGCTAACATATATACTTTTTGTTGTAGGTTTTATCATCCTTATAAAGGGCGCTGATTTATTAGTCGATGGGGCTTCGTCAATAGGTAAATCCCTCAAAATTTCCAGCTTAGTTATTGGTTTAACCATCGTTTCTTTCGGAACAAGTTTACCCGAATTATTAGTCAATTTAGTAAGTAGTTTTAACGGTAACGGCGATATAGGC
>JAHEMU010000457.1 GCA_024643485.1 Cytophagales bacterium | reverse complement strand
AGTTACTTTTTGTATAGGAAAGTAGCAAACCCTCTCCTATCGTCGAGGCTTTGATTTCAGCATCTACATTTTAAAATTTAAAGTCTAAAATCGTGTGTCAAATTTATAGACGGCGGTGAAACAGCGCTTTATATGATGTATTTTAACCCGTTTTACACGGCTTGATTTTTTGGGAAGCTTTTATGTTCTTGATTTCCATTTTATTCCTTAATAATCTATTTATTAAACAGCTGTAACCTATCTCTTTCCCAGTACGTCTTACTCCCGAAAAATTAAAAAATGAAAAATCAAATTCTAATTATAATGCTCTTCGCATTATCCACTTCCCTTTTCTCTCAAAATAAACCTAAAATATCCATACTAGGCACGTATCATATGTCTAACCCCGGATTAGATGCCGCTAATGTAGAGTCAGACAATGTAAAAACAGAGAAACGACAAGCTGAAATTGAAGCGCTGGTAAATGCTATCCTTGAATTCAAGCCTACAAAAATTGCAATTGAAAGCTCTTATGGTAATACCAAGATGCAAGAAAGATATACATCTTATATAAAAAATCCAGATCCGTTAACCGTGCCACCCGATGAAATTTACCAGCTAGCATTTCGAATAGCTCAGAAAATGGGACATAAATCAATATATCCAATTGATCATCAACTGAATATATCTCCTTCTTCAATGGATTCCCTGATGATGAAGGATCCTTCTAAAGCTCAGTACATACAAGGGGCTATTGGAACTATCCAGGACTCATTAAATTACTGGACAGAAAACATATTGATGAAGAAGACCATTGGCGACTTCCTTGTATTTATGAATACCAATAAAATGATTGAAGGAAATTATGCGCTTTACCTTGATTTTTTGAAAGAATTATATGGCGAGGATAATTATGCTGGTGCTGAAATGCTTTCACTCTGGCATCAGAGAAACCTTATGATTTTCCAAAACCTTACCAGAATTGCTGATTTTGATAATTCGGATGAAAGGATACTAATACTATTCGGACAAGGTCACTCAAAGATACTCCGAGATCTTGTTCAGGATGCGAATTACTTTGATTATGTAGATGTTTTGGATTACATAAAGTAGATAATTAAATCTGCTATAAAAACCATAACATTTAATTTTACCATAAGATTAATATTGGCACGTTCCGTCAGTTTGTACGGCAGTTATGTACGCAAAGCCTCACCTATCGGCGAGGCTTTGATTTTAGCATCTAAATTTTAAAATTTAAAGTCTAAAATCGCTTTTTGAATATAAAATAGAAAATCACACCAATCCCTGAAAAAATAGCGAAATCGATAAAACTTGAAAATTCTGCAGAGTAAAGCAACCACCCGCCCAAAACAATTCCAACAATAGCTAAAGCATATCCATATTTTAATCGATATGGAATGGTTCCTAACTTTTTTCTGAACTTAATCAAAGCAATAGAAACTAAAATATAACTGACTACCTTACTTAAAACATTCAAGGATAACGCATAAATGAAGGTTCCTCCAAGTGAAATAACTATTGTAATAACGGTATAAACAATTAGGCTAACCATTGGAATGCCACTTGATCTGGTGGTACGTGAAAATATCGGAGGGAATTGTCCTTCCTCACTCAAAGCAAAAGGAAGTCGTGAACCGGCTAACAAATTTGCATTAAGCGTTCCTAATATAGAAATGGTAGCACCTATAGTAATGAACACTCCCCCAATCGGCCCCATGAAAAGCCCTGCAGCATCTGCGATAGGCTTATTAGAAGTGGCCAATTCAGGATAGGTGCCCATCAACGTAAACTGTATAAGAATATAGGCAACTGTTGCCAAAATAATGGTTATCAACATAGCAACCGGAATGTTTTTAGTCGGATTGGTCATTTCACCTGTATTTATCAAAGCAGTTTCCCATGAAGTAAATGCAAATAGGGCAATAAATACAGCCGATGAAAAAGAAGAATAAGCTGGAATTTGAGCCGGAATAGTTAAATTATCACCATCAATAAAGAAAATTCCTATCAGTACAAACACAACCAATGGAATCAGTTTTAAGATTCCCAG
>JAHEMU010000127.1 GCA_024643485.1 Cytophagales bacterium | reverse complement strand
GATTCTTCTTGCGACCGCACCGGCTATCTGCCTCACTACCATTTGAGTGCCATTGGCCATTTTAATAGCCATAGTTGTACGTTCGTTTTCTGTGCTAGATTTCGGATGCCAAGCAACTAAAAATTTACCTGGATGATACTTGAACATTTCGATAGTGCCTTTTACAGGCATTCTGTTCACGTGAACATTTACCGGCGACATAAAGATGGAAACTTGTATTCTTTTGTCTTTTAAAAACTCAGATTCCTCCGTTTCTTCAATTACTACTACCTTCCCATCTGCCGGAGCGATGATGTGTTTTTCATTTTTAGTAATCTTAAAAATAGGAGATCTAAAAAACTGTAAGACAGTTAGATAAAAACCTACCAACACCACTACGCATAACTCAAACCATGGAGTTGGTAGATAGCTGCTCCCGGCATATCCGAGAGCAGCAAAAATGACCAATAAAACGATCAATAATAAATGTCCTTCTTTATGAATCTTCATTATAACAGATTAAAATCCACCTCTATATTTATATGTTTTGGCAACTTTGTCGATGGCTACAATATAAGCAGCGATACGCATCGGTACGTTATATTCTACTGAAGTGTTGTACACCTTATTAAAGGCATCTTTCATGATCCTGTCTGAACGGCGATTCACGCGCTCCTCAGTCCATTTATAACCCAATCGGTTCTGTACCCACTCGAAATAAGAAACAGTTACACCTCCTGCGTTTGCAAGGATATCTGGCACCACCATAATTCCTTTGTCAGCAATTATTTTATCTGCCTTAGATGATGTAGGGCCGTTAGCACCTTCAACAATTAATTTTGCTTGAATTTTATCGACGTTTTGAGCAGTGATAACATCCTCAGTAGCAGCGGGTACTAACACATCAACTTTTACATGTAGGATTTCTTCACCCGGTATTTTATCGGCCATAGGGAAACCGTCAAGGCTACCGTTATGGTTGTCGCGATATTGAACCGCTGCTTCTATATCAATTCCTTTTTCATTATAATATGCGCCAGATAAATCACTGATAGCGATTACTTTTACTCCACGTTCAGACAATAAACGCGCTGCCCAATAACCCACATTTCCAAATCCTTGAACAGCACAAGTTGCACGGTAAGGATTGATTTTTAGTTTTTCCATCGCGGCAAGTGCAGACACCATTACACCACGACCTGTAGCTTCTGTTCTACCCAAAGAACCACCTAAAACTAAAGGCTTACCAGTTACAACGGCATTAACCGTCATGCCATTGGCACGTGAATAGGAGTCCATTAACCAGGCCATTTCACGAGGGCCAGTTCCCATATCAGGAGCTGGAATATCTCTGTCTGGTCCGAAAATCTCAACAAGAGCAGTGGTATATGAACGCATTAAACGCTCAATTTCTCCACTCGACATTTCCCTAGGGTTGCATCGAATACCTCCTTTTGCACCACCATAAGGAATATCAACAACCGCACATTTCCAGGTCATCCAGGCTGCAAGCGCCTTTACTTCGTCTAAATTCACACCCATATCGAATCGAATACCTCCTTTAGAAGGGCCTAAGATATTGGAATGAATGACACGATAACCTTCAAATACGCGGATTGAGCCATCATCCATCGTAATTGGTAAAGAAACAATTACTTGTTTAGTAGGATTTTTTAGGACGTTGTAAATTTCTTCATCAAGTCCCAAATACTCAGAAGCGATTTTAAACCTTGACATCATCGCCTCAAATGGATTCTCCCGGTCCTTAAGCGGAGCAGGTTCGATATATCCCATAGCTATTTTTTGGTTAAGTTGGTTTTGGGTGCAAATTTATAAGAATTAACCGCTACTAAGAGATAAAATTTTGATAATTTTTAATTATGTAGGAAAAACACGTATATAAGCAATGATAAAAGGAATGGAAAGAAGCATTCCATCGAATCGATCTAGGAATCCACCGTGCCCTGGAATTGAATTTCCGGAATCTTTTATTTCAATACTGCGCTTAAATAAGGACTCCACCAGGTCTCCATAAGTTCCACTCACAATGATAATTAATGAAACCATGTACCATTGAATTGGATTTAAACTATGGAAATACTGTGAAAGAAAATAGGCCACTACAATAGCTAAAAATGCCCCGCCAATACTTCCTTCCCATGATTTTTTAGGTGATATACGTGAAAATAATTTGCGCTTACCAAACCGGCTACCAGCAAAATACGCTCCGGTGTCGGAAGCCCAAAGCAACAGCATTATCCCAATAACTAATTCATACGAATAGGTTCCTCTGCTTGGAAAGGCAAGGATGTTTAATAAACACATAGGTAACGCTACATATAGGATGCCCAAAAAGGTGATTGCTATGTTAGAAAAGGGCTTCTTTTCATCCTTTTTATATAGTTTTATCAGATAAATACCTGAAACTAGTGGAAAAATAAGGTAAAAGAAAGTGTTGCTTAAGGTCCCGCGTTCTACAAAAAAGAATAAAACGAATATAAATGCACCACTAAGGGTACCGAAACTTTTTAAAGGAATCATTCCATCCAATCCTACTAATTTGTAAAACTCTAACTGTGTAAGTATACAAAGACTTAAAAAAATCAGAAAAAATATCCACTCGCTGTAATACACACCAAAAACGACCACCGCCGCACCAATGGCACCAGAAATTACTCGCTGAGTTAGATTATTATATTTATTCAAATTGGACTTCATCTTCAATTATTTTGATCGCTTGTAACAAGTCATCTGCGGAAACGTGAACTTCACAAAATCCTAACTGACTTGCAAATTCTTTTTTATTTAATAGGATGGGTTGAATACCTTTATTTTCTAGAATATCTTTTACAATCTCTGCTTTCCAGGGAATTTCCGTCCTAAATACTCGTTTCCAGGTGCCCATCGCGTTGAAAAATTTTCCTAAAATAGTAAAGAACTCCGATGGTTAATGCAGAAAATGAAATTATTAACCAAATAGGAAAAGATTCATTCGATTCAAGATCGACATTTATGGTCTCTTTTTGAACCAGATACATCATCAATAACTGGCCTCCATTTTGGAAAAAATGAGCCGCAATAGGGTAAATCATGTTCCCAGACCAAAAATATAGGTAGCCAAAAAGGGCCCCTAGCATCATTCGAGGTATAAATCCATAAAACTGCATATGAATGGCTGAAAACATGATGGCAGAAATCCATATGGCAACGTGAGGATTTTTAAATCCACGTTGTAATTCTGTCTGAATCAATCCCCTAAATACCAATTCCTCACCTAAGGCAGGTAATACCGCAATGACGAATAGAGCAACTATAAAATCACCTGTTGAGTTAAATTGCGTCATGAATTCGGTAATTTTCGCCGCAGCCTCTTCACTTGATTTCATCCAAGCTTCGACGCCACTCAAAAATTCAGGAAGTTGCATGCTGGTATTCCATTCCATGAATAAACTATTTACTACCGTAAAAAAAATGATGAGCAGGAACGATAAGAGAATCCCCATGTTCATCGATGCGTTTTTACGGAAGATTAATCTTATCGATTTTTTCTCCACAAAATGCAGATATCCCCATGGAATTAAAAACAACCCAAACCCCGTTGCAAATCCTTGAATAATCATCAAAATTGATTTCATTCCGGGGTAATCCATAGGGGCTGACAATTGTTGCGCCAATTCCATGAAAGATCCTTCAAAGAAAAATCCTGCGACGATGGTACCAACGATTGGCCCTATCACAACGAACCCTATCATACCAACAACAAAAAACACAAAAGCGGAAAAAAGGGGTGAAAATCGATTGCTTAACTCAGTCACTTCTTTATTATTTAGAAAAGATGTAAATTTACGCCTTATTTTTAAATGTGCGAATCCTTTGGTGAAAATAGGCGAAATAGAGTTGGGAAAATTCCCTTTGTTACTCGCTCCTATGGAAGATGTGAGTGACCCTCCTTTTAGAGCGGTATGCAAGGAACAGGGAGTTGATATGATGTACACGGAATTTATTAGTTCCGATGCGTTGATTCGGGATGCGGCAAAAAGCGTTCAAAAATTAGACATTTACGATTACGAAAGGCCAATTGGAATACAAATATTCGGCGACAAAATTGCGTCTATGCGGGAAGCTGCTGCCATCGCTGAAAAGGCCAATCCTGAACTGATTGATATCAACTACGGCTGCCCTGTGAAAAAAGTAGCTTGTAAAGGAGCCGGTGCCGGTATTCTCCTCGATGTTCCTAAAATGGAAAAAATGACGGCTGAAATCGTCAAGCAGGTGGAACTGCCTGTAACTGTTAAAACACGATTGGGGTGGGACGATAAAACCATTCGCATCGTCGAAGTTGCTCTTCGATTGCAAGATGCTGGGATCAAAGCGCTCACCATTCACGGTCGCACCAGGCAACAAATGTACAAGGGGGAAGCTGATTGGAACCCCATTGCGGCAGTAAAAAACCACCCGGATATTGAAATCCCCATCTTTGGTAACGGTGATATCGATTCTCCTCAAAAGGCTCTAGAGTATAAAAATGAGTACGGTGTGGATGGTATCATGATTGGTCGGGCCGCCATTGGCTATCCATGGATTTTTAAGGAAATCAAACACTTCCTTGCCACGGGTGAAACGATTGAAGGTCCAGATATTATGGAACGCGTTCGTGTGGTTAAAAAACATCTGGATTTCTCTATAGAATGGAAAGGGGAGAAACAAGGGATTTTTGAAATGCGAAGACATTATACCAATTACTTCCGCGGAATTTCACACTTCAAACCCTACCGCGCTCAGTTAGTAGATATACAGGACCCTGCGGCATTGTATGATTTACTTGATCAAATCGCAAGTGAATTTGAAGCAGTCGTTTAGACCTTCCTTATTTTTTTGATGCATTAAAAAGCTTTTCCTTCTCTTCACGAGATAGACTGTCGTATCCTTTTTGAGAGATTTTATCTAGGATGGCATCGATCTCGGCCTGTGATGGAGCAGATTTCCTAGGTTGTGGCGTAGACGTTGTTGACGTATAGCTTGTTTCCCTTTTTGGTTTAGAATGAACCGTCATTTTGGGAGTTTTTACAAAGAAACTACGTAAAAATGTCAGGGTTGATGATACCCAAGCCCCTATATCATTTCCTTTTTGCAAACTGCGAATATAAAAGTAGCCGATAAAAGCACCACCAAGGTGGGCTACTTCACCGCCAACGTTGTCACCCTTTAATCCGAAGATGGCTAATAATACAAAAACGCCAACAAAATACTTGATTTTTACAGGCCCGAAAAACAATAAATGCATGACGTAATTCGGATACAAGGTTGCGGCTCCTACTGATACTGCAAAGACCCCCGCAGATGCTCCTAACGCTATACCTCCAGATCGTTCAGCGAACATTGGAACTACATTAAAAAGTAGGATGACACTTATACTTCCTACAATTCCACCAAGAATATATAAGCTAATTAGCCGGTCACTACCTAAAAATTCTCTCACTATGGCACCAAACCAATATAAATAAAGCATGTTCCATAATATATGAGAAAAGCCTGTATGGGTAAAAAATGAGGTGATAAACGTCCAAGGCCTTGTAAGCAGGGTTGGCAGATCGGTGGGCATGGCAAAAAACTTGAGAAAGTACAGGAAGTTTTCTTCCGGAATGACTAACTCCATGATATTCAGGAAAATAAACACGGCCACATTGATAATTATCAACCGTTGAAGGCCTGAATTAGGCCTCGACCATTGAGAATTTAAATCGTTTTTGATGCTTCCGAACATTATTTAAAGTATTTAATCATGATAAAAGCAAAGAGCATCCCGCCTAAATGGACAAAATGGGCTACTGGGTCTCCCGGATTTTGTTTTAGTCCTGAATACAATGCAATTCCACCTAAAATTAACACCAAATATTTAGCTTTTATTGGAATTGGCGGAAAAAGCAGCATAAGTTGCCTTTCAGGGAATAACATGCCAAACGCCATAAGAATTCCATAAACGGCACCTGAAGCTCCAACGACTCTTCCAGGATATTTATCCACCATCAGTTCTTCAAAACGATCTACAATTTGAACCGATTGCGATTTATACGTTTCGGGGTCATTTTCATAGGCTTCGATAAATTCATATATGGTTCCGTTGTTCCCAAGAGTATATCGGTTGAATTTATTTTTGTGTTGATCAACCAATTCGATAAAGGAAGAAACCGAAGGATTCATCCGATAATCGTTCATGTCGCTTTTTAGTCCTGCAGTATCATACAACCCGATGGCGGCATAAAAGATGCCAGCTCCAATCCCAGTAAATAAATAAAATGCGAGAAATCGCTTACTTCCCCATACCATTTCGAGAGAAACGCCAAGAAAGATTAACCCGAGCATATTAAATAATAAGTGGGTAAAATCACTCGGACTATGAGCGAACATATAGGTTAGAATCTGATAAGGTTGAAAGAAGTCAGAATCTAAACGATACATGGCGAGCATCGAAGTGAGATCGATATTCTTAAACATGATTTGCGCGACAAACACAACCACGTTAACGATCAAAATATTCTTTACGGCAGGAGTTAATCTAAACATCTATTTAAAAAAGCTTTCTAGTGTTGTACGTTCGATCATACGGAAGGTTGGCCTGCCGTCGGGAGTATAATTTGCATTCGTACTTGCGAATAATTTATTGATCGTTTCCTCCATTTCTTTTGTGTCCATTTTCTTTAAATGGTTCTGTGCGGTCCTTTTGCTTAATGCTCGGATTAATTGTTCTCGTTTACTTATTTCTAAGTCGTTTTTGCTGTTTTTATATTGTTCCAGCAATCCTTCGAACAACTCTTTTTCATTTTCAATGGCAATATCAGCAGGAATTCCCTGAATCACAACGGTATTTCTCCCAAGTGACTCAAAATCGAAGCCGAGCTCCTTCATTTCTGTGCTCACTTCTTCCAATAATGCTAAATCGGCAGGTAAAAGTTCCACCGATACCGGAAATAAACACTGCTGACTCATCGCGCGCTGTTTATTCATCCTAGCCATGGTTTGATCATAGACAATTCTTTCCAATGCAGCTTTTTGATCCACAATCATTAAACTCGATTTGAATGGAGTGAGGATAAAGGATTGTTGGAACTGAATAAATTGTGTGAACTTTTGTTCCTGATTGTGCTCTACTTCATGCAATCTACTCGTGAATGTTTGTGCGACACCCGTAGAAGTTCTCTCTTGCTGTATGATGCGATTGGTTTGATCACCCCCACGTAAATTCTCATCAAATAATTTCTCCCAAGACTGTGTAGAAGGGCGAGATGGAATATTTTGGAATTTAGAATAATTTTGTTCCTGATTAGCTTCTGTGGGTTTTTGTTCGAATTGGTGAAACAGGTTAACATCGGCCTGAAAGTCTAAAGTAGGATAGATGTTATGGGCTCCCAATGCCCGCTTAACGGTAGAACGAACCACCGCATAAACCATGCGCTCGTCATCGAACTTAATTTCCGTT
>JAHEMU010000126.1 GCA_024643485.1 Cytophagales bacterium | reverse complement strand
AGTGGTTATTAGTAGCACCTTCAATAAGTAAAGCGGGGGATGAAATCAACGAGCTTTCCTTCCTTATTGGTAGAAAATATGTCGATTTATTTTATCCTGGAATAGAAAATAGAACAGGGCTATACTATATCGGTAAAGATTTTAAGAAAATTACACCTTTGATGAAATCATATCAATGGGAAAAAGCAGAAGTTTTACTTTTGGAATTAATTGAAAAAGGAAATCCTAAAATAGCTCCCAGAGCTGAAAATAATCTACGCTTGGTGCACGATGCAATGGGTAAAAATAAATATTAGATATACATTACACGTCTCTACCTCAATCCCCAGTCCCAGGTAATGTTTTCCGCTCGTGTGGTGGGTCGCTGGTTGCCATTGGTCAGTTCCAAAACACTTTTATCAACATATTTTTTTAAATCGGAAATCTTAACTTCCTGCGCCCCGTCCCAAGTATCGTAACTCAAGGTTCTGATCCCTTCCATTACTGAAAAAGTAAATACTCCATTTTTCAATTCTGACGTTTCATAAGCATATTCATTGCTCGCTGCAGCAGAAATTACAATGGCGCCGTTTGACTTAGACACATCACTAAATACTTCCTGCATCAATGTAAAACTTTTCTTCACCCCAAGTTTACTATTGCTGGACTCTCCTCTAAATGCTACATATTCATTCACAGTTACACTGGCGGCTTCCTCTTCCCTAACCGCCTCAACGTCAGCTTCTCCTGAGTTACAAGCATCCAATAACATCAATTTCTTCCTTGCCGGAATCCCATCCAATAGCGACATCAATTCCTCGTATTTCACACCTCCCTCTACCGGATTTTCAAAATTGGTATCGTGGGCTGCAAAGTAAAACTGTAGATTCTCATCCAATAATCCGTGCCCACTAAGCGAAAGAATCACGACATCATCTACCGATGTTGACATCAGTTTTTCTTTGAGCATCAATATTTGCTTTCTGGTTGCGGACCCATTTAATAATGTGTCGATTATTACTGAACCTTCTTTAAAGTCCTTAAAAAACAGTGATAGATCCCGAATATCCTTCGCTGCATAATTTAAATTTCTTTTACTATCGGCATATTGTGAAACTCCAATTCCAAAAAACCAGATCTTAGGTTCCTGTGTAACTTCCTTTGAATGGTTTACGGTAATAAACCGCTCAGGACTTTCGACTCCATTTTCGTTCACTGCATAAACAGATATCGAATTAATCCCTTCGGAAAGCAAGATCTTCTGCTGAATTTGAGATGTTTGATTGGTTCCAAAATTACTTTTTGAAGAAACTGGCACTCCATTTACCAGAAAATGCAGCGATTGAATGGGGCTAGTTTTTGAATACACTTTAACATCCATGACATATTCCGAAGCTGTAGCCTCTGTTCCTGATGAAATGTTATTTAGAATAGTTACTTCAGGCATCTCCAAGGCACTTATATCAGTATCTTCCTTAAATCCAGCCCTCTTTACCCTTTTCACCCAAGCATCTTTGTATAAGTGAATTAAATCTTTGTCCGTACTTCCCAATTTCTCCAACACTTTATCTGGCCTATTTCTGAAAATATCAAACGATTGAAATGGAAAAATCTGATTGTATTTTACAAAATGAAAATATGGAAGTATTGATTTATCCGACCAATAATACCCGTCATTTGTTGACATAAATACGGACTTTTCATCTTCCCTTTCCAATACTTGAATTCTGCAATATCCTGCCTCCAACTGCGATAAATCCCACATTCTTACTTCAGAATTTCCGGAAACTGAGAACAATTTATCCCCTCGGATAATCAACCGATTTATATCCGCATTTCCTGCTCTAGTAACATATAATGGTGACCCCGGCTGTTCCTTCTTCCAAAAATAAAGCGAACCGGTGTGACTTCCCGCAATTATCAAATCATGCTTTTCATCGTATATAGATTTTGAAAGAAAATCTCGTGAATAATATTGCGCTATAATTTTGGGATTTTCACCAGAAATATCATACCGTATTACATTCCCAAAACCAGTGGAAATCACTTCGGAATCAGAGATAAAATCTGAAATGTAAATACCGGAAATATCCTTGATTATCTTTTTCTTATTTATATCAAAAATCACTGTTTTATAGTCTGTGGTATTGAGCCCGTTTGGATCGCCAATATTTAATACCAACATATTACCATCTGCATTAAAACCTGCATAAAACACCTTTTCCTTAAATTCCTTAATGATTTTCATCGAAGAAACATCCCTTATGATAGTTTTTTGATCAGTACCGAAAGATGTCGAGGGGCGTTCTACTAAATATTTTCCATTCGGTGAAAGAAGAACTTGATAATCGGTTAACCCTTCTTTTTTTATTACCTCACTTTTTCCAAGTATATTTTCTGAAATTGGATTTTTAATCACTCGCCTAAATTTATCCGAGGTATAGTATTCAGATGGTTCATCCACGTCCTGATACAGATAAGTAGAATCATTAATATCGATAAATCCATAATAATGTTGAAATTTATGAATGGAACTTTCGCCTGTGATAAGATTCAAAATAACATCATCAATCAACAACTGAGAGCCGTCATTCGAAACATCGAAAGGGGTTGACTCAAATAATTTTGATTCCTTCACTGACCAAATAAATTCCTGTTTACTTCCGGGAAATACACTTTTAATGGTGCCTTCAGATATGCTGTTTACACTTATTAATTCCTTTTGATTTATAAGTTCACAGAATGCAAATTGTTCAATTAAAGAGTGTATAATTACCGCCGATTTATCCATGAGAATTTGTTCCCCATCTTCGGAGGATATTAGTAAACCATCCGATGAAACATCAAAGCGATCGGGTTCAACAGATGTTTTCCCAACTTTTTTCACTTTCCCACTTTCATAGACAAAAATATTCTTCGAATTACCTTCCAGAAGCCAAAGCTCATCAGAATTGCCTTTAATAAATAACTGATCACGGCTTTTAAAAACTACTTCAGGTGTAGAATTAAAAGACGAAAATCTGAGCAGCTGATGTTCTTCGTTTATTATAGACCAAACAATCATTTGCTGATTACTCAAAGGCCATGCTTCTACAAACCGAGCATTAACTTGCTCGTAAAGCAACTCAAATGCTCCAGAATCATCATTAAATCGCCAAATATGTTCAGAGTCATCGGTGGCTAACCACTGATTTCCCCCATTAGGAATGGAATGAAATTTAACCCGAGAATTCATAAAAAAACCATCTGAAGGAGGAAGAACAGATCGGCTCGAATGAGTGTTATTTTTAAAATCAAGTAAATGAATTGTAAATCCTGAATAACTACTTTGGTGCCTATCTTCAATCACTAACACACGGTCCTGTGAACGTCCCGGAAATACTGAGATGTCTTTAATAAAATTAAAATCGTACATTTTTCTCTTTTCAGCAACACTCCAAACTGATAACCCAGTCTCTTTCTTTAAAATGAAATGATTTCTATCCTCAAACCACAAAAATTCGTCAAATTCAGTTGAGTTCCCAGAATACTGAATATCAAAAGATTCTTTAGAAGAAAGATCACTCACCTCGACATTTTCTGTTTTACTAAAAATTGCCAGAGAATTTAAATTGATTATTTCCGCTTTTCCAGGTCCATCAAGTCGGGTATAATCTATGGAATCACCATATACCAACCACTCGCTTTTGGAAAGTATTTCAAATCCGTTAAAAGAGAATAAATCCGTAATATTTGGCCAGACCTTCATCTGTAATTCATTGGTATTGATATCGAACATGAAAATTTCATTTGAAGCGAGAACTGCAACCGATTTCTCATCTCTTGAAAACCTGAGAAATGAGGGTTCATCCTCAGATTCTTTTTCATCTGTAAAATTTTTAATAGACGATAATTTCACACCTGTAAAAGCATCCAAAATCTCAATCTCATTAATTTCATTTTTATTATTTCTCTTTTCAACTGCTAAAAGCTTCCCGGTAGGAGAATACTCAACTATTTCAGGGTATTCATTGAATCCAGATTTCTTAAAAAGTAGCTCTAAGTCGTGATTTCTAACTTGAATTTCAAATCTCTTTTCATAACCTTTATAAAGGATCACTACATAATGATGGTTATCTGGTGACGAAATAATTTCTCTTACCGCCTTGAATACATGTATCGTATCACGTTCAGGAAAACGCATCAAAACCGAATTTATATTGCTATAACTAGTTTTTCCATCAACCTGAAAAGGATAATAATCATTCCCTGCAAATAGGTATTTATTGGGAATTGATGTTATTCCAAAATTCAAATTCCCCGCGAGTGAAGCGGTTTTTTTCTGATTATAATAATTATAAAAATAAGTACTATCTGCAGGGTATTCCCACAATGGCGAATACATGAAATCCGAATGACTTTGATAAATAATAATCGAATCATTAAGCGGACTAAAAAATAATTTTGGGACTGAGGCTCTTGAGTCAGTGGATTGATTGTGACTGAATTGTTTAATTATATGTAAATCAGACCTTCGAGCAATCGTAATCTTCTCCTGATCAAAAAATGCTATTTTAGTAGAATCTGCATTTACTGCAGCATTTAAAAAGTCATACCTTGAACTGATCACTGTACTTTGCCCATAACCGATAATGGACATGGAAAACAATATGACTGTCAGCGAAATTTTTAGAGACATATTCACATACCCTTCCCAATAACTTGTAAATAGCACCATTTTACTTTTTCTAAAATTAAATTAGAAATTGCAGCCTTTACCTTTCATCCACGCGATAAGGTTTACCCTCAGGAATCATCGGAACGTATTTAAAACTGCCTTTTCTTTCCTTAAATTCCGCTTTCATCTCTATTAGCAAGCTGGGGGTTGTGTACAAATCCAACATAGTCATCGCCAATGCTTTTCCGGCATAAATCATCCCTTTATGACCAATAGACATCCCCCCGCAAGCCACCACGGGCCAAGAATGCCAAGGTGTCCCCTTTGGTGCAGTAGAAACTGCCAAACTAATTTCCGGAACGATCCAACTTACATCTCCAACATCAGTTGAACCTCCTTCTGGATCCTTTTCCGTAGGTCGAAGGGGCGAAACCGTTCCCGACATTCCTATTTGTGGTTTTCCCGTATTTTCCTGAATGGCTTTCGCAAATGCTAGTTCTTCAGGAGTATAGGAAATTTCACCTAAAAGCTCAAGATTTTTTTGTAAAGCTGTTGCTCCAGTTCTATTCACTAACAATTCATAAATCCCATTATTTAATGTCACCTCGTACTCAACACCGGCAATGAGTGCGGCGCCTTTTGCGATATCCTTCATCCGTTCTGACACCTCCAAAACGCCCTCCATTTTGGAGTCACGAATCCATAACCAGACTTTTGCTTCTTCGGGCACGACATTGGGTACATTGCCACCATTCGTAATTACGTAATGAATTCTTACTGAAGGTTTAATATGTTCTCTTAATAAATTCATGCCGTCAAGAAACGATTCTACTGCATCAAGGGCACTCCTTCCATTCCATGGGTCGTAAGCAGCATGAGCCGCTTTGCCTTTAAAGCTTATTGAGTAATCAATCACAGCCTGCGAACTTTGAGTTCCGGCGATAACCTCATCGGAAGGATGCCAGTCCAAACAAGCATCCAAATCATCAAATAATCCTGCCCTTGCCATGTACAACTTTCCACCAACCGCTTCTTCTGCGGGGGTTCCATACAAGCGCACCGTTCCTTTTATCTTTCCACTCTCAATCATTTCTTTTATCGAAATGGCCGCTCCAAGACTAGCCGCTCCGAACATATTATGACCACAACCATGACCAGCTTTCCCTACTTCCAACGGATTTTTATCAGTGGTAGCCTGCTGAGAAAGTCCAGGCAATGCATCGTATTCTGCAAGAATCCCTATGATTGGTTTTCCAGAACCGTAACTGGCAACAAAAGCCGATGGCATATCCGCCACCCCTCGCTCTACGGTAAACCCATTCTTTTCGGCATAATTCGCTAATTCCACTGAGGATTTTATTTCTAATAAAGCTGTCTCTGCGTATCCCCAAATGTTGTCACTAATCTGGATTAAATCTGTAGCATGGTTATCAAGAGAAGCCGATGCTTGTTTTTTACCTGCATCCCATTTATTGGCTGACTTCTTTTGGGAAAATACGGAAAATGTACAAATCAGTAAAGTGAATACTAGTAATTGCTTTTTCATGAATAATTTTGATTAGGTAGAGTGAATCCAGCAATTAATGTATTAAAAAGAACTTGCTTCAACAAATATTCAGGATTTCTAGATTAAAAAATAATGCCTAAAAACAACCCTACGGCCTTCATTTCGTGGGCAGCTTTAACTTTATTTTCATTCAATCTAAATTAAGCTTTTGGCTTGGTATAAGGAATTCTACGCGACGCCTTTCGCATGATGATATTGATTAATTGATCCGGATTTGAACCCAATGAACCTGAAACCCCTTTATTGTAATTAACAAGCACCTTGCCATCTGTCCTATTATGGATAAACATATTTATTACCGCATTATTGGTACTCCCATAAACGCCAAATATTACCGCAACTGCAACTGCAGCCCCTTCAGACATTGGCTTATTGGTACTAAAACTTCCCAGAATTACAGCATCTACATTTAACACCTCCGCCAATTGATCTGCTGTAAAATCCTGTAAATTTTCGTATTCAATTCCATTTCGTTTCAATAAAGCATTACTGGTATTAATATCCTGCACATCCACCCACATATCCCCTTGCTGTCTGCGTTTCAAAAACCATGAATACATCGCCCGTTGAATATCCAAGCTCTCCGATTTTTCCATTCTAGCCAAATCATCACTGCCTATTTGTTGCATTTGTTTCGGACGCAAGGAAATCGTCGTTTGGAAAGGAAGAACCGCTATAATTTTATGATCTCGGGCGATATTGTTAAAATCCGGTTCTACAAATAATCGGGTCTGCCCTAGTCCAAGCAATGGAAGCGTCAAAATAAAAAATAATGACAACATCATTTTTAGAGGTGAATTGTATATTTTCATTTTTTTATTGAATTATATTTATACAATTAAATCGTTATTAAAGTTAACGAACGTTAATCAAATTAAATATATCATTCACACATTTTTCTATCACTATTTTATTTTATTCAAACAACTATCCAAATCCGCTACCAGATCCTCCGCATCTTCCAACCCGATGGAAATCCGAATATCCCCTAAATGAATACCCATGGCTTCAAATTGAGAAGGACTCAATTCTTTTAAATAACTGATGGCTGGAGCGTATATCAAACTTTCATGCCCACCCCAACTAACGCCTATTTGGAATAAATCGAGGCCGTTGAAAAAGGCCTTAATTTGATCCAAATCTGATGTTTTTAATCGAAAACTCATTAATCCGGTAAATCCCGTCATCTGTTTTTTACCTAATTCGTATTGTGGATGACTTTCTAGGCCAGGATAATATACCTTTTCCACTTTGTCATGG